>JANXVA010000789.1 GCA_025351875.1 Myxococcales bacterium
CGCGCCGTGCAGCTCGCGGTCGAGAAGTACTGCTCGGTGAGCGCGACGCTGTCGCGCGACGTCGAGATCACCTGGGAAGCGCGCCTCCTCGCCCCCACGGAGTAGAGCGTCAGGCGACGCGGGCGCGCAGGAGGCGAACGGCCTCGTCGATCTCGTCGTCGGTGACGTACGGCGCGGGGCCGAGGCGCAGGATGTCGCCTCGGGCGTCCGTGAAGACGCCGTCCTCGCGGAGCTGCGTGGATAGCTCCTGGGCGCGCGGCGTGCGGAGCGCCACGAAGCCGCCGCGATCGGCGTCGGGGAGCGGTGTCGCGATCGTGATCCCGGGGAGATCGTGCGCCAGCGCGAGGATGCGTGACGTCTGCGCGAGCGACGTGGCGCGGAGCGCGTCGACCGTCATCGCGTGCTTCTCGAAGAAGCGCGCGACCGCGCGAGCGCGGAAGGTGCTCGCCGGATCGAACGTCGAGCCCGCGAAGCGCGTCGCCCCATCCGCGGCGTACGAGATCGCGCCGTCGGTGCGCCGATCGGCGAGCTCGGCGTATCCGGCGAACCAGCCGGTGTAGACCGGGCGGAGATCGCAGCCGGAGGGCACGCGGAGAAAGCACACGCCCTCGCCCCACTGCGCGTACTTGTAGCCACCCGCGACGAGGAACGCGCGCTCGGGGACGGTGAACGGAACGACGTCGAACGCGTGATACGCGTCGAGCAGGACGTGCGCGCCCGCGCCACTCGCGCGCTCGACGAGCTCGAGGAGCCCCGGTACGGCGGTCGACGTGCCGAAGAGCACCGTCGAGACGACGACAGCGGACGTGCGCTCGGTCACCGCGCCGGCGAGGCGTTCGGCGAGCGTGTGAGCAGGCTCCGCGGGAACGAAGGTGACGTCGACGCCCTCCTCCGCGAGCCTCCGCAGCTGACGGAACGCGGCGTGGAACTCGCCGGTGGTCGTGACGACATGCGGGCGCTTCCCCAGCGGGAGCGCGGACAGGAAACGCACCACGAGCTCGTGCGTGTTCGGCGCGAACGCGAGCTCGCCGGGGGCTCCGCCGATCCGCTTCGCGATGTGAGCTCGGAGCTCGTCCTGCGCCGCGAAGACGGCGCTCCACTTGTCGTCGACGTGCTCGGCCGCGACGGCGAACGCCTCGAGCAGCCCTTCGCGCGCGACGTCCGGCCACGCCTGGTGCGAGTGACCCGTGAGGAGGAGGCGCCGCGGCGCTCCCGCCGGGCGGTCGAGGAATGCAGAGTAATGAGGACGCAGCGCGGTGGGGTCGAGTCGGGCCGTCACGCGGCGTTGGTAGCACGCCCGAGCCGGAGAGACCCTTCACCGATCCACCCACACACCCGGCGCGTACATCCGGCATGACGCGCTCCTGCCTGACGGTCACCCTGCTCGCCGCGCTCGCCGTCTCGGTATTTTCGGGATGTTCCGAGCCGAAGGGCTCGGCGAAGGCCGACCTGCCGCCCGCCGTACCCGCAGCGATCCCCGCCGCCGACTCCGACGCCAGCCTGCCCGCGAACCAGCGCCTCGCCCTGGCCAAGGCGACCGGCACGACGCTTGCCGACAAGTCGGTCACCGAGGCCCAGAAGAACGTCCGCGACAACCGCGCCAAGGATGACGCGTGGATCGTCCTCGGTCGCGCCTGGGTCCGAAAGGCCCGCGAGAGCGCCGACCCCGGCTTCTACCTGAACGCCGACGCGTGCGCAGCGATCGTCCTCGAGCGCAGCCCGGACCAGAAGCTCGCGCTCGATCTCCGCGGCCTCGTTCTCTTGAATGGGCACAAGTTCGACGAAGCGCGCGCGCTCGCGGTCCAGGTCACGCACCGTCACCCCGAGGACCCGATGGCGTGGGGCACGCTGAGCGACGCGTACCTCGAGATGGGGCGCTACGACGAGGCCGCCGACGCCGCGCAGAAGATGGTCGACCTCAAGCCGAACCTGCCGTCCTATAGCCGCGCCTCGCACCTCCAGTGGC
The DNA here is from genome assembly GCA_025351875.1 of Myxococcales bacterium. Classification (GTDB taxonomy): domain Bacteria; phylum Myxococcota_A; class Polyangia; order Polyangiales; family Polyangiaceae; genus Labilithrix. Next base: position 1,967 of record JANXVA010000789.1, read on the forward strand.
TGCGCGGCGACGTCGTATCGGCGCGGGAGTCCGTCCGTCGTGCGCTCGACTCCGGGCGCGCCGGCAAGACCGACCCCGAGCCCGGAGCGTGGGTGTTCGTCCAGGCCGCCACGATGTTCTGGCACGAGGGCGACTACGAGGGCGCGGACGCCGGCTTCGACAAGGCGCTCGAGCGGATCGTAGACTACGCACCTGCCAACGTCGGCAAGGGCCGCGTCGCCATGGCCAAGGGTGACGCGCGCCGCGCAGCCGAGCTCTTCGAGCGCGCCTGGAAGGTGAGCCCCCTCGTCGAGACGGCCTGGCTGCTCGGCGACGCCCGCGAGGCCGCCGGCGATGCGAAGGGCGCCGCCGAGGCGTACGCGAACGTCGAGCGCGAGGGACGGCGCACCGATCCACGCACGCTCTCGCTGTTCCTCTCGTCGAAGGCGCGGAGCGCGGCCGAGGCCGAGGATGCGCTGAAGCTCGCCCGCGAGGAGTACGAGGTCCGCAAGGACATCGTCACCGAGGAGGCGCTCGCGTGGGCGCTCTACCGCACCGGGCACATCAAAGAGGCGAAGGCTTCGATCACGAAGGCGCGCCGCCTCGGGACGCCGGATGCGCGACTCATGTTCCACGAGGGCGCGATCCGGATCGCCGCGGGCGAGCCTGCAACGGGAAAGAGGCTCGTTGCTGCGGCGCTCAAGAAGAATCCCGCGTTCGACGTCGCGGGGGTCCGCGAGGCGAAGGCGATGCTCGACGAGCGGACGGCGACTAATCCGTAGGCCGGGCTGGGCTCCACGGGGAAGGCACGGGAGCCTCGGTCGTCGCGGGCGCCTGGCCCCGCGTCGACGCCTTCAAGGGCGCGCGCTCGGACGTCTCGGGGTGGACCTCCTTCTCTGCGATCGCAGGCGGCTCGCTCGCCGGAGCCCAGGGATTCAGCGACGGATCGGTGGACGGTCCGTTCGCCAGGTCGTCGGAGTGGTCCTCGGGCCCTGCCGACAGCAACGTCCTCGCGCGGGGCACGTGCGGGTTCTGGCCCGCGGGCCCACGCGCGATGGGGATCGGGCCTCGCTGCCGGATCTCTTCGGCCAGCGTGCGCGCAGACCTCTCGCGAACGAGAAACGGGATGCCGCGAGAGTCGCCGACGTCGAGGATGCGCAAGACATGGTCGCCGACGAGCTGCTGCGCGAGCTTCGCGTCACGCAACCACCTTCGCCGTGCGCTCGGTTCGTCGAGGCGAGAGGCCATCTCGATGGCCACATCGCGCCGGAGCGTGATGTCCTCCCCGTCGAAGAGGATGCCCGCCTCGGTTCGCGCGATCTCGCCGCCGAGCCGTTAGCGTTCGTCGATCAAACCACTGATGCCTTCGTGCGGACTGGTCATGGCTGGCTCGGTCAAGCGACAGCCCGTCGGCGCCCCGCGATCAGGGAGATCAGCCCGACGAAGAGCGCGGAGCCGAAGATCGACCAGATGATCGGAAACGTCGTCCCACCGATCCGAATCGCGAAGATCTCGGGGAGGCCGACGAGCCCGGCGACCCACGTCCCGACGAGCGCGCCGACAAACCCGACGCCGATGGACGCGAGGAAGCCGCCGGGAAACCAGCCGACGATGGCCTTGCCGGCGGCGCCACAGATACCCGCAATGAGGAGGAGAACGAGGAGGCCGACGATGGTCATGCTCGACGCACGAGCAAGGGCCATACCGCGACGCCCTGGGCCCCGACGGGTGGGTCAAAGCGTGATTCCGCGACGTTGAAGGCTCGAAGTGCGACCCAGACGCTGACCTCCGCGGCCACGAACGTGGCAGTTTTCCGCGGCCCTCTTCCCTGACCGGGGTATCTGTGAGCAGCCGTGCAGCTGACCTCCGACATCGCGCGTAGAGAGGGCATGCAGAAGCGTTCGGTCGGTGTCGCCGCGCGAGCGCTCGTGCTCGGCTTCGCGGCGATGGGCCTGATCTCGCTGTCCAGCGCCCGAGCTGAGGCCCACGCGATCGGGCTCTCGACCGGCGAGTACGCGGCGAAGGGCGCGAGCGTCACCGTGAAGCTTGCGTTCGCGCGCGGCGAGGTGGCGAGCGTCCTGCCCAACCTCGACGAGAACCGCGACGGCCACGTCAGCGCCTTCGAGGTCGAGTCCGCGAAGAAGGACCTCGAGAGCAAGGTGCTCGGCCGCGTTCACGTCACGCAGGGCGGCGCAGCCTGCACGCCCGCGCTCCTCGGGGCGGCCCTCACCGAGCAGGACGGCCTCGCCATCGACGGCCGCTTCGACTGCGCGGCCAAGGACAAGCCGATCGACATCGACGTCGTGCTCCTCGACGATCTCTCCCACGGCCATCGCCACGTCGCGCGGGCCGTCGGTGCGACCACGCGCGACGAGGTGCTCTACCGGGGCCACTCCAGCTTCTCGGTCACCTCCGCGCTCGACGCAGGATCGGGAGAGACTGCGCCGTCGAGCGCCGCGACCGTCCCGGCGTCGGGAGGCACCGCATCGTCGGCGTGGTCTTTCTTCAAGATGGGCATCGAGCACATCCTGACGGGATACGACCACCTGGTCTTCCTGTTTGGTCTCGTTCTCCTCCGTGCGCGCGTGAAGGAGCTCCTCGCCGTCGTGACCGCGTTCACGGTCGCGCACTCCATCACCCTCGCCATCGCGACGCTCGGCATCTTCACGCCGAGCCCGAAATTCGTCGAGCCCGCGATCGCGCTCTCGATCGCCTACGTGGGCATCGAGAACTTCTTCGTGAAGGACGCGAGCAAGCGCTGGCGCATCACGTTCCCCTTCGGCCTCATCCACGGCTTCGGGTTCGCCGGCGCGCTCGCGGAGATCAACCTGCCACGCGCGCAGGTCCCCGTGGCGCTCGTGACATTCAACCTCGGCGTGGAGGCGGGTCAGCTCTTCGCGATGTCCCTCGTCGTGCCGATGGTCATGCTCATCCGGCAGAAGGAGTGGTTCGAGCCGAAGGGCGTGCGCGTCCTCAGCGGTGCCGTGGCGCTCGCGGGTGGAATCTGGTTCGTGATGCGGATCGCCGCAGGCTGAATCAGGCGCCGACGCGGACGCCGCTCAGCTTCGTGAGATCGCGGACGGCGGTGAGCGGCTTCTGGCCGAGCGTCGCGCGTCGCGCGAGCATGCCGATCTCCGCGCGCGCGAGCATCGCGACGAAGTCCATCGCCATGCGAAACTGGTTCTCGAAGATGTCCAGCAGCTGCTCGGTGTTCCCCTGGAGCCCGACGATGTCCGTCTCCGCCGTCAGGCCGCACCAGCGCGGCTTGCCGGCGAGCGCCTCGACGCCCCCGCCGCCCGTGCCGGGGCCGTACCGGAACTCGCGACCGTCGGGCGTCTTGGCGTGGAGGCTCCTTCACGCATCGGAGCGACGCCGCCTTCGGTCAGCATGTGGAGGCCGTCGATCGGCTCGCCGCGGCGCATGAGGCGAGTTCCAGCGGCGAACGTGCGCTCCCGGAGGTGCTCCGCGATGACCCGAAGCACAGGTGGCGGAAGCATCGCGCCGACGGGGATCTGGCGGATGTGGAGCATCTTCTCCGTGAGATCGATCACGCCAGCACCTCCGCCGTCTGCACGGGCCCTGCGCGCTCCGGGGCCGACAGCTCGCTGCCGAAGGCCGTCTTCGACGCGTCGAGCTCTCGCGCGGTCCCGCGGACCGAGTCGCGCAGCCCGAGCTCGGACGCGTGGTATGCCGCCAGCACTCCGACCTCACCCCCCTGGTCGATCATCGCGCCGAGGAGCGCTCCGTAGTTCTCCTCGGTGCGCTCCTTGCCGATGCGCAGGAGACGCTCGCCGTCGGCGACGTCCTCCTTGCCACGCAGGAGCTTTTGCATCAGCTCGCCAGCCTTGGTTCGCAGCGCGGGCGCCTCCTCGAGGAGACGCGCGTGCGTGATGCGGGAGGAGGCTGCGCGCGAGCAGGAGCCACACCGCGACGAGCGCGGCGACGACGACGCCGACGGCCTGGGTGGAGCGACCGCCCCCGACGAAGCGGCGCTGACGGTCGTGCCCTCGGGCTCGCTCGCCACGACCGGGTCGAGTCGAGACTTCGAGGTGGAGTCGCGCCGGGCCTCGATCGCGGCCCCGATGCGCGTGGTCAGCAGCCCGGCGGCGGCGATCGCGAGGTAGAGCGCGGGCAGGTACGTGATCGGCACCTTCGTGAGGAAGAGCGCGTCGCGTGCCGTCTCGATGAGCGTGTGGGCCGCGGTGATGCCGAGGAGCGCGAGGAAGGCGAGCGTCGCAGGGCGCCTCTCCTCGGCCCTCACATCGAACAGCCGGCTCACGCCGCTGGCCATCGCTACTCCCCGATGAACGCGTTCGCGTTGCCCTGACGTGCAGCGATGCGCTTGTTGCGCTCGCGTTCCCACGCGTCCGGCGGGTCCTCGGAGTCCCAGGTGTCGAAGACGGCGCGGTGGGCGTCGTCGATCAACCTCCGCTCCGGGTAGCTCCTGTCCATGTACTTGTACGCGCGCGCGAGGTCTCCGCGGACCTCGCGACGCGGCATGAACACGCCGTGATCGATCGCGCTCTGACATCCGCCGAAGCGGAACGTTCCGCTGCCGCCCGCATGCGCGTGGTCGGGCGGATCGAGGACGCCCATCGGGAGATCGCCGCGGAGCCCGTTGACCTCACCGACGACCGGAAACAGGTTGTGGAGGTCCGCCTCGATGCGCGCGAACTCGGCAGAGGCGATGCGCGCGCACTTGCGACCGCGATACTTCCTCCCCTTGCGGTCGACGCAGCGTGGATGCCCTTCGCGCCACTCGGAGAACGTGTGCCCGAACGCCGCGGCGGGGACCGCATGCTCCCACTCGATTCGTTCGGCTCGAGCCGCATCGCGCGCCGGGACGTACCCGCACGCCGTGAGATCGACGCGCATGCCGTGGTTCGGCTCGACGGCGAAGCTGCACCCGCAATAGAGGTCGGTGTGCTGCCCGGCCGCGCCGTAGATGCGTCCGAGCTCCTTCTTCGCCTCGTCGAAGGCATGAATGCCGTGGTTTCCGGCTCCGCCCATCGCGGCCGAGATCGGCATAGCGCCCGGCGGAATCGGCTCGCCGTCATCGTCGCCGTCGTCGGGCAGCGGCGCGCGCGTGGGCGAGGTGACATCGGAGCTGCCGCGCGTCGCCACCGACGAGCAAGCGCCGGTGATCATCGCGACGGTCGCAACGACCACGACGCAAAGCACGGACCCGCAAGTGCGCGCACCTCTCTCTCCGTGTGGCACCTCCGTCGCGTCCTCCCTCGCCCGCGATGATAACGGGAAACGATGGCCCGTCCCGATCTGGATCAGGTCGGTGCAGAACGCAGACTTGGCGGCCCCAGAGGGACGGAGGCTCACGGCCCCGGAGAGGCTCCGGCCGCCGCGTCGAGATGGGATGAGTCCCAAGGGCGAAGCCCCTGTGAAGAGGGGCGATGCCCCACCGGCCCACGCCGCACGTCGAGCGCGCGGCCGAGGATGATCGCGAGGCCACGGAGATCGTGCGCGGTGCGCACGTCGGCGAACGCATCGTCGACGAACACACCGAGCCGGGCGCTCCGGACGGCCGAGAGCAAAGCCCGCCGGTGGCCGTCCGCGATCTCGGGCGTGAGCGGCACCCACGGCGCGCCCGCGTTGCTGACGATCCCCGAGAGGATGGAGAGCACCTGCGTACGCTCCTCGAAACCGATCGGCAGCGCCGAGAGCTGCTTTGCGATCTCGTTGTACTTCGCCTTCGGTGCGCCGAAGAGGCCTGGCCCGAGGAACGGACCTTCGGGCCACACGCGACCGCGTTGCTCCCAGCGCGAGGAGTCCCACACCATCGTCGCCTCACCAACGGAGGCGAAGGTTGCATACGCCGGGTCATCGACGAACCCGCGCGGGTAGGTCCACGACACGAGCATCACCACGCCCTGGCGGACGAGGACGAAGAGGTCCTCGCGGAGGAGCGGGGAGCCGACCGTGCTCGCGTTCTCCGGCACATCGTAGGTCGCGACGGCGGCGGCCTCGACGCCCCACGCGACGAGCCACGAGTCGTTGGCCCAGTCGACGTTCACCTGCGCCTGCGCGCGCCAACCCGCGAACCGCGCGGCGGTCCCGCGCGCGAGCTCGGCAGCCGAGCCAGCGGCGAAGGACGGCGGCTCGATCCGGTAGCGGATCGTGATCGGCGCATCCTGGAGATGGAGGATCGCGTCGGCGGGCGGCTCACCCTCACGGTGCGACGGCATTCCGAGGACTGGCCGCCCCGGCAAGAGGTGCGAGAAGCCCGTGCGAGCGTCGTGGTAGAGCGCGGTGTCGTCGCGCCGCGGCGAGAGCGAGAACGGGCTCGCGCCTCCTCCTGGAAGCGCCGGCGGGAGCGGTGAGGGCGACAGGGGCGCGGCGTTCGGAGCGTGGGAGCCGAGGTGCATGTCGAGCCGTTGCTACGGCGCAGCACACACGAGCCTTCCTCCGCGCATGCGCGAGGGCGTTGACATCCTGACGCAGGACCTGCGGTCTCCCGGACACTCTGCCGTCATTCTGACAGGTGGGGAATGCATTGAACCCCTGGATTGTCGAGAGATCGGCGATGTCGTGCGCTTGGCACGCCCTTCGCTTATGACCCGAGGACGATGGACCGGTGGATCAGGACAGCATGGAGGGCATTCTGGGTCGGGCTCGGCGCTTCCGCCGTCCTCGTCAGCCAGTCCTTCCTCGCGCCCGCTCCGGCTCCTGCGGCCCCGGACCACGCCGATCCGTCCCCGCCGATGGTCGCGCCGGCACCGAACGCGGCGGGCGTGCGGAGCACCGACCCGGTGCTCTCGCGCATCGTCCGGATCAGTGGGCGTGCAGGAACGTCGTGAGGCGATCGAGCGCGGCCCTGTCCTCGGTGTCGGCATTGCCGTGGCACGAGGCGACGGCGTCGTAGAAGCCCTGCTTGCTGGCGAACACTCCGCTCTGCACGGCGACGCAACCGTCGAGCACCACGCGGATGTCGGTGGCGTCGGTCGTTCCTGCCGTCACCTTGATCATCTCGAACGCCGTCGCGCTCGACATGCTCCACAGGCCTGCGACCTCGGCGCCGGTGGCGATCCAGCCGGGGTTGTCGGGCAGGAGGAAGAAGGCCTTCGAGCCGTTCTTCACGGTCTGCGCGAGGGTCGCGAGCTTCTGTAGCTCCTCCGGTGCGAGGCCGAGGTCGTAGTCGCCGCGCTTGTTCGTGAGCGCCCGCAGCGTCGCGTTGTCGGCGTCGGCGATCGTGTCGGAGACGTCGGCGGAAAAACCGATCATGCGGAGCGCGGCCTTCGTGTCCTTGTTGCGGCGGCTCGTGACCTCGTGCTTGTGCCAGTACTCGGCGATGATGAGGACGGTCTGCGTGAGTAGGACGATGGCTCCCGCGACGGGAATCAAGCTCCCTGCGCCCACGAGGACGACGATGCTCGCCTGGAGCGCCGCCGCGTCGGCGGCGATGCGCGAGAGATGCAGGAGGCGATCGCCCTCGTAGCGGTTCAGGTCGGAGAAGAGCTGGATCGCGCTCGTGACCACACCGACGCCGGCAGCGATGCGGCCGGTGACCTTCGCGAACGCCGCCGCCTTGGTGACGAAGCCGAGCGCGCGTCCGGAGTCGACCACGCCCTCGAGCAGCGACACGGCCTCGGCGATGCTGGCCACGTCCTCGGCGCCGCCCTTCAGCGCCCCGACGACGAAGTCCTGGTAGCGCCGGTGCGCGAGGTCGTTGGCGAGCGCCCCGAGATCGAGGATGGCGAGGACGCCTCCGGCGAGCTTCGTGGTCGGGGTGGCCGCCGCCTTCGCAAACTCGCCAACGTCCTGCGTCTTCGCGAACTGCGCGAGCTCGGCCGACGCCTTGTTGACGGCGCCCGAGGCCTGCCCGAGCGGCTCGAAGGTGCGCTCCACGAGCGCGAGCGCGGTAGCGGTCGGGTCCTCGGATTTCAGCTGCACCATCATCTGTGCGTGGTTCGTGCCGAGGTCCTTCTCGAGATCCGCCTCGCTCTTGCCCAGGCACTGGCGGATGTCGGCGTGGTCGAGGAGGTACTTGTAGAATGCACGCACGGCGTACGCGGGCGCGTTCTTTCCGGTGCCGGCGACGTGGGCGGTCGCGAGGTGCTTGGCGCTCTTGTAGAGGTCGCGGACCTTCACGATGCGCGCGTCGGCTCCGTAGCGTGTGCTTCCGCAATTCGGGACGTTGCCGGTGTCGGCCGGCAGCTTCGCCGTCTCCTTGGAGAGGTTCGTGGCGAGGGTGATCGCCTTCTTTGCGTAGTCGTCACTCGCGGCGACGACGCGATCGAGGCGATAGAACGCCGCGCTGTACTGGCTCGTCTGCGCGGGCGTGAGGACGCCGCGGAGGTGCGACTGATTCGAGGCGAGGTCGCCGCGAATCTCCTCCATCTTCGAGCGCGCGTTCGAGAACCCGCTGTCGCCGCTGAGCGCCTCCTCGGCGTTCGTGGAGTCCGCGACGTCCTCCTCCGGTTGCGCCGCGCAGGCGCCGAGGGCCAGACAGGCAATCAACATCAAGGCTTGCTTGCGCATGCACCCCCTAGCGCAAGAGTGGGACCACCGTGTTTTGGCGGGATTTTCGAGGGATCGCGCGCCCCGTGTCCCGAGGGCGAGACACGGGTGGTGCGGCCAGACCCCGCCGTTCTTGCGCGGCGTCGACCTTCAGGAACGGCGCGGGGAGGCCGTTCCTCTCCGCGGGCGAGCTGGCCCGAGGAGGTTTCGACATGGCGTGGACGCGGCAAGTGGCGGTGGTCGCAGGTGTGGGGCTCGCGCTGGCGATGGCCGCTTCGGCGTGCGCCGGCTCGGGCAAGAACGACGGCGCGGGCGGCGCTTCGGCAGGGCAGGGCGGCGCGGCCGGCAGCTCGGGCGGCGCGTCCTCGGGCGCGACCGGACCTGGCGCCGGCGGCGCGGGAACCGTGAAGCTCACGCTGAGGGTCAAGTGATGCCGCTCATCAAGCGTCGATGGCTCGCGGCGTGCGGAGCGGCCGTGTCGATGACATGGGCGTCGCTGCTCTTCGCAGGCAGCGGCGAGATCAGCTTCACACCGACCGGCTTCAAGGTCTCCATCATGAAGGTCGCCCTCGCGACCGCCGGTGACGGTGGACAGCCGATGGGCGAGCAGGTCCTCTACACGTGCAGCGGCGCGACGGAGAGCGACTGCCTCGTCGACGTCACCAGCCAGGCGGAGCTCGACGCGATCGCGGCGCGCGCGGCCTCGGTGGGCGTCGCTGCGGGGACCTACGACACGGTCACGCTCGACTTCTGCCGGCCTGGCCAGGGTGGAGATACGCCTGCTCCGGGCTTCGTCCGCGGCTCCTTCACGGTGCCGAGCGAGGGTACGACGTACGTGACCGACGACGACGCCGGCAACGTGACGGGGCTCCGGGCCGTCGCCGACGCGGCCGACGAGGGCGCCGCGTTCGTCGCCATCGGCAACTGGCGATGCGGCCAGAAGAGCATCGTCCTGCCGGTGCCGCTCGTCGTGAAGAAAGACACGACGACGCCCCTCAGCATCGTCGTCGACGCGAAATTCATCGCCAACTCGACGCCGCACGTCTCGCCGGGAATGGGCGGCTGCCGCGGCGAGCCCAACGGGCAAGCCCGAGGGCTCTGCGTGAACTACCCGTCGATCTTCCCGCTCGTTGGCGCCGATGACTCCGAGCTCGATCGCTTCCTCCTCGCGCATCACCACAGCACCGACCCGGCCGCCATCGACGACACGAAGGCCAACGGTTACGTCGTCGTCGCGCGCAACGGCGACGGTGGAACGCCTCTCATCGCGTACACGCGCCCCTACTTCAGCGAGACCTCCGCGGGGATCAGCCAGCGCACGGTCCAGGATTCGCTCTTCGGTGGCCCTGCCTACCTCGGCGACACCATCGTCTCGAGCTTTCGGGTGGCCAGCGACGGCACGGTCAGCTTCGTGACCGGCGGGAGCATGGATACGAACAGCGCCATCTTCCCGGCGTTCGCGCTCTCGGACCACCACGGCACCGTCGACACGCACGACGCCGGCGCGTGGCAATACCACGCGATGCCGCTCCACTGACCGCCGAGCGACTCGGCCGGGCAGGCCCTCGATAGGCGACATATCGCGGGCCCGTTGACGAAACGACCGAAAGTGAAGACATTCACTTTCATGGCGATGCCGCCGAAGGTGCTCCATCAGGATCGCGCGCTTCGCAGCCGCCTGCGGATCCTCGAGGCCGCCACCACGCTGTTCGCCGCCCGAGGGTTCGAGGCCACGTCGATCAAGGACGTCGCCACGGCAGCCGAGCTCTCCGTCGGGCTCGTGTGTCGCTACTTCCCGACGCGCGAGCATCTTGCTCTTGCCCTGTATGGACGGCTCGCCGACGAGCTCACCGCGATCGCCGTCGACCTGCCCGACGGGCCCGTGGCCAGCCGGTTCGAGGCCCTGATGCGCGCGCGCATCGCGCAGTGCGAACGTCAGCGCCGTCCGCTCACCGCGCTCCTCGGCAAGGCCGTCGATCCCGATTCACCGCTCTACGCCCTGGGGCCTGCCACCGACTCGACGCGCGCGAAGATCCAGGGCGCCCTTCGCGTCGTGCTCGCGTGCGCCCGCGACGCGCCTCGCAAGGAGGAGGACCTCGTGCAGCAGGCGCAGCTCCTCTACACGCTCCAGCTCGGCGTCGTTCTCGCGACGCTCGCACGGCCCGACGGAGCGCTGGCGAACGCGCTCGTCGATCAGGTTGGGCGTGCGCTGGGCATCGCGCGGCTGCCCTTCGTCCGGCAGCTGCTGAACAAACAGCTCGAGTCGCTGATGCTCGATCGACCGCGCGCCCGCGCCGCGAAGAACGAACGCGCCGTCGTCCAGGCCATCCTCGAGCGGCTCTTTGCAGACAACCGCGTCTTGCCAGGCGTGCCGCAGGGGCTCACGCCGGCCTCGACGGCGCTCCACCTGCCGCGCGTCGAGGCGTTCGTTCGCGCAGGTCAGCCGATCGAGCTGGTGCTCCCCGCGTTCCCGGCGAAGTCGCCCAACCGCAAGAAGGTGCTGGGGACGCTCCCCGATCTCGCCGAGGAGCGGGCGCTCGAGCGGCTCTCGGAGCTGCTCGACGATCTCACGACGGTCTGGGCGCCCGGCGCCCGACTCACCATCTGCTCCGACGGCCACGTCTTCGCCGATGCCGTAGGGGTGAAGGACGAGGACGTCGACGCGTACCGCGAGGCGCTCTTGCGAACGATCGACGACCGCCGCATCGGCTGGTTCGATCTCGCGACCGCGTTCGGGGACGACGCGCCCTCGGCGCTCCGCTCGCGGCTCATGACGACCTACGCAGAGACCGAGGCCGCGCTCCGTACGCGCGCCGAGAGCTCGCGCTCGCTCGCCGCGCAGATCGACGGCATTCATCGCTTCCTCTACGAAGACGAGATCGTGATGCATCCGGAGATCACGAAGACCCAGGCCAAGAAGCGGACACGCGCGCGCGCCTACGAGGTGGTGCGTCGGAGCGAAGCCTGGGGAGCGCTGGTCGGCTCGGTCTTTCCGAATGCGCTCCGGCTCTCGATTCACCCGCAGCCTGATCCGTCGACCAAGATCGGCGTGAATCTGCTGGGGGTCCGCGATCCCTGGCTCACGCCATGGCATGGCGTCGCCGTCGTCGGACGCAACGGAACGTCGCTGATGCACCGCGACGAAGCGGAGCGCGCGGGAGCCCAGGTCGTCCTCGAGCAAGGTCGGCCCTCGCATCTGGAGCTCTCGTGAAGCCGACGCTCGTTCCGCTCCAGCCGTTCGGCGCCCGCGTCGAGGTCGCTCCGGGAACACGCCTCGAGGACCTCGATGTCGCGAGCCTCAAGGCGTGGGTCGACGAGCATCGCGTCGTCCAGCTCCGGGGAGTTCCGGCCGTTCCTCCTCATGTCCTCGCCTCGGCGAGCCGTCGCCTCGGGCCCCTGCAGCCCTGGTCGTTCGGCGCCGTCCACGAGCTCCGCCAGGTGGCGAAGACCTCGAATTACCTCTACACGGAGCACGCCGTCCCGCTCCACTGGGATGGTGCGTTCGCCGACGCGGTGCCGCACTGGCTCGTCTTCCAGTGCGTATCGGCGCCGCCGGAAGGCACCGGAGGCGAGACCGTCTTCGTCGATACCGTACGCGTCCTCGCGCGCGCGACGCCCGAGCAGCGCCGTGGCTGGGGCGAGGCGCGCTTCCGCTACACGACGGAGAAGAAGGCCCACTATGGCGGCACGTTCGTCTCGGAGGTCGTGACGCGCCACCCGACGCTCGGTGTCGACGTGCTCCGGTACGCCGAGCCCGTCCTCGACCTCAACCCCGTGAGCGTCGAGTCGCTCGACCTCGTGCCGGCGGAGGGCGAGCGAGTCATGAGCGAGCTTCAGGCCGCGCTCGCCGCGCCCGAGGTGACGCTCGCGCTTCCATGGCGCGAAGGGGACTACGTCATCGCCGACAACCATGCCCTGCTGCACGGGCGACGCGCGTTCGTCGACGGCGAGCCGAGACATCTCCGTCGCGTGAACGTGCTCGACCCGGATCGTCGCCTGCGTGCGTTCCTCCGCGCCGCATGGCGCGTACGCCGACCGGAGTTCTTTCGCGCCGAGCTGCCCATCCTGCTCATTCCGGCGCTGCTCGTCGCGGACGGTCCGAGCAGCCTCTGGAGGCTCGCGTTCGCCGAAGCAGCGCTCCTCTTCTTTCTCCTCTTCAACGTCGGCGACATGGTCAACTGCTGGCTCGATCGCGAGGTCGATCTGCACAGGAAGACCCACCTCGCCGAGGCCGTGACGCTCCTCGGGAGGGGGTCGCTCGTCGTCCAGATCTTCATCTCGGCCATCGTGGCCGCGCTCCTCGCGGCGCACCTCGGCCTGACTCTCGGGAGACCCTGGATGGTGCCCGCAGGGGTCGTCGGGTCGATCCTGGGCGCCAGCTACACTGCCCGTCCCCTTCGCCTGAAGTCGCGCGGGGTGCTCCAGCTCGCGGCGTACATCGGGCTGCTCTTCGTCGGCCCGATGGCGATGGTCGCAGGAGTCTTCTCCGCGCGCCCGAGCGCCGCGCTCCTCCTGGCGGCCCTCGGGTTCGGCGTGATGCAGACGGGCGTGCTCCTCGTGAACACCGCCGAGGACCTCGACGAGGACGAGCGCGAGGGAATTCGCACGGTCGCCGTCGTGCTGCGCGCGCGCGGGACGATCCGTCTCGCGCGAGGTCTGGTCGTCGGGGGAGCGATGACGTTCGTGGCGGTCCTCGCGGCGGCGTGCTGGCCCCTCGTTGCGCTCGGGCTCCTCCCGCTCGTGGCCGTGGCTGGATGGAACGAGCGCTGGCTCGCGCGGCTCGATCGCGAGATGCAGGCGCGCGACGAAGCGGGCCGGCGCGCCGCCATCCGCGCGCAGGGCAAGCACGTGCCGCGCCGAGTCGAGCTCGGCGCCTGGCTGGCGCTCCTCGCGGCGACCGTGTGCTTCGCCGCGAGGACGCTGCGGTGAAGACCGGCGACGCGCTCGCGGCGTGGCGCACGCGGCACGGCCGCACCGACGACGGCGGTCGCCGCTTGTTCTGGGTCGGCTTCGGCCCGCTGCGTCTCCCCGTGCCGCATCCGGGGCAGCTCCACTGGCACGATCTCCACCACGTCGCGCTCGGCTACGAGCCGGACCTCGTCGGCGAGATCGAGGTGAGCGCCTTCGAGCTGCGGACCGGCGCAGCGAACGTCGTCGTGCTCTTCCTGTGCCTGACGGCTATGACGCTCGGTGGGTTGCTCGCCCCGCGCCGTACCCTCCGCGCGTTCCGCGCCGCACGCGTCGCGCGGAACCTCTACCGCTGCCCCGTTCCCCACGCGCAGGTGCTCGAGTGGAGCCTCGAGGAGCTGCGCGCGTGGATGGGCGTCACGGCCGCGCCGGAGCGGTGACCCTCAGCGGATATCGCAGCGGGGACCGCAGGTGCCCTTCGTGCCGCCGTCGCTCTTCAAGCATCCACCACGGCACTCGAAGTCGTCGGTGCACGCTTCGCCGCCTGCCTTGCGGGTCGCGCATCTCCCACGGATGCACTGGAGGGCGCCTTCGCATACCGCGCCGGGGCACGGCTCGCCCTCCTTCGACGGCGACTTGCCGGCGATGCACGTCCGCGGCGGCTGTCCGTTCTTCGAGGCCGCGCCTGGGGCGGGAAGGCACTGGAGGCCATCGACACAGTCGGTGGAGATCAAGCACGAGCCTCCCTCGGCGATCGGCGCCTGGCACTTGTGCTTGATGCAGCGCTCCTTGCATTCGGGGTGACGCTTGTCGACGTCGTTCTGCCGCGTGTACGTGGCGAGCGAGTCGACGGTGCCGCCGCACGACGTCTCCTCGCCGGTCCCGGCGAGCCCGCACTTGCCGGGGGTCGTGGGGCCGAGGTCCCTGCAGCGAAGGTCGCCGGTGCACTCGAGCGACGAGCGGCACTTCTGCCCCGCCGCGAGCTTGCCCTTGAAGATTCCCTGACACGCGGCGGGCGGCCCGGGCGGGAAGGGGCCGACCCAGTCGCAGCCGTCGAGGGTCTTGTCGAAGGCGGCGATGCACGCGTCGACGTCCTTGTCGTCGACGGCGAGCGCGTTGTGTCGGATGGCCGCGCTGAGCTGGCGCGTGCACTCGGTGGCGAGGACGACGCCAGGCGAGGCCTTGCAGCACGCGGCGCGCTTCTTCTCGGGGAGCGTCGTCAGCGCATCGCACAGCTTGGTGGCGATGGGGAGCGCGGGAGCCTTGGTCTCGAGGGGATACACCGGCTCGACGTCCTCGCCGCCGCCGCCGGCCGCGCCGTGCGACGCGGCCGGCGCGGCCGCATCGGCGGGCACGGTCGCGTCGGTGGCCACGCTCGCGTCCGGCGCCGTCGTGGATGATCTCTGGCACGCACACGCGAGCGAGGCGAGGGCGAAGCGCGCCACGAGCGACAGGGATCCGGTGACGCTGGCGAGCCTCATTCGCTGCACGCTACCATTACGCGCCAGGTCAGCGCGCGGATGCAGTCAGGCCCCGAAGGCCCGAATTCGCGCGATTTCGAGGTCCTTCATGAGCTCCGCGCGGTCCGCCGCAAGCGCTGCGAGACGAGCCTGTCGATCCTCGGGCGGCGCGAGGAGGGTGACGCGCGACGCGAGCCGATCCCATCGGTCGAGCCACGGCAGCGCCGCGAACGGCGACGTGAGCACCACGGCGGTAGCGAGCGCTGCCACGGATCGCTCGAGGGTGACGAAGGCGACGGTGATCGCGATCGCTGCCCAGAGCGGATGGACGAGGAGGCCGATGCCGAGCTTGTAGGTCGAGGTCACGTCGGCGTCGCCGTGGAGCCTGCGCGTGATGGCGCGCGGGAGCTGGTAGGGCGCCCAGTAGAGGACCATCCCGATCATCGCGAGGGGCAGGGTGAGGAGCCGTAGCGCGCCCCTCGCCGCGGCGTCGATCGAGACGGCGGGCTCGATGCCGACCTCGTCGCCGGCCGCGGCCGAGCCCGAACGTCGCGCGAAGCGGACGACGAGCTCGTCGCTCGCACCCGTGTCTTCGAGCGCGGCCCAGTAGGACGCCACGCGGTTCTCGAGATCGAGGAGCACCGCGGGGGCGCTCGCGAGGAGCGCGCGTCGCGCCTCCTCGATGCGCCTTCCGAGCTCGTTCATCTGTGCGAGCGTGGTGCGTGCCGGGGGCTTTGGGACGGCAGGGTTGCCGTTCGCGAACATCGAAGCGACGCGCACGAGGAGGATCCGTTCTTCCCAGGTCGAGCCCTCGACGAGGAGCTCTTCGAGGTCCTCGCGGATCCGCTCGGTGATCGCTTGCGCGAGCGCGGCGTCTGGAGCCGCGGCGGAGACGTCGTCCACCGACCGCACCGGGCCGAACAGGACGAGCGTGCGCGAGCGGAACACCTCGCGTGCGTCGAACTCGAGGGCGACCGCCTGGAAGGTGAGCCCGGTGCCTCCGTCTTCTCTGGCGCGCGCGAGCATGCGCCCCGCCCCGGACTTCAGCGCGAGCAGGTGCGGCTCGTTGTGGCTCGTCCCCTCCGGGAAGATGAGGATGTTTCCGCGATTCGCGAGGTGCGCGCCGACGCGCTCGAAGATCGCGTCGTTGTCCTTCGCGGTCTTCGTCGGGTCGTCGCGCTTGCGGATGATGGGCACGGCGTCGGCCGCATCGAGGAGCCAGCTGAGCCCAGGGATCTTCCAGAGCGTGCTCTTCGCGACCGGGGAGATCGGACACGGCGCCTGCGTCAGGACGAGGATCGGATCGACGAGCGCGTTCACGTGGTTCGCGGCGAACACGCGGCCGCCCGTCTCGCGGCGTGGCACGTCGCCGGCGATCTCGATGTCGCGGAAGTAGATCCCGACCACCCTTCGGAAGACGAAGAGCAGCCCGGCGCGGACGCTCCCGAAACCAGAGGCCATGGCAGGCATCGTCGCCCATTATGGCGCCGGGCGGCTCTTCCGTTTGCTTTACAGAACTTCACACGTCGAGATTGAAGGAACGAGCTGACGCGCCGGTCGAACGGCTAAGGTTGAAAGAATGCGTTCTCGATCCTTCCTCTTGGCCACGGTCACGCTGGCCGCGGCACTTGCGGCGTGCGGCCAGGGCGCCCCGGTCGCGAAGCCTCCCGCGGTGCCCGAAGCCGTCGCCGCGCGTGCCGCCGCGAAGGATGTGACGACGTTCGCGCCCGAGGCGATCGACGCCGCGCTCCGCCAGGCCTGGCAGACGGCGTCGCTGACGCCCGCGCCTCGCGCCGACGACAGCACCTTCCTCCGACGCGCTTATGTCGACATCGTCGGCTCGATCCCGCCGCCGGGCACGTCCGCCGCGTTCCTCGCGAGCGCCGATCCCGACAAGCGGAAGAAGGCCGTCGAGGCCTTGCTCGCGTCACCCGACTACTCCGAGCACTGGATGAACTACTGGGACGACGTGCTCATGGGGCGCGAGGTGAAGGGCCCCGTCGTCGATCGCGTCGCCTTCCGCTACTGGCTCCGCGCACGCTTCGAGGCGAACTCGCCGTGGGACCGCATGGTGCGCGACCTCGTGTCGGCGACGGGCCAGAACAGCATTGGCGGCGCGAAGGTGAGGGTGCCCCAGGCCATGTCGGTGCCGCTCGGCGCACAGGTGCCCAAACAAGGCGACGAGGACGCCGTCGAGCTCGACAAGATCAACGGTGCCGTGAACTGGACGCTCCGCTTCGAGGGAGCCCCGCAGGATCTCGCGGGCAACGCGTCGCGCGTGTTCCTGGGCGTGCAGATCCAGTGCGCCCAGTGTCACGACCACAAGACGGAGAAGTGGAAGCAGGACGACTTCCGCCGTTTCGCCTCGGCGTTCCTCCATCACCGGGTCGACCCGATCGACCGCGGCAAGCCGATGGGGAACATGAAGCGCGTCGAGGTCGTCGACCTCGGCAAGGTCGGAAACCGCTTCGCGAAGAACGCGGACGTCGCGCCGATCGCGCAGGTGAAGGCCACTGCGCTCGACGGCACCGACCTCGAAAAGGGGGATGGCACGCGCAAGGCGCTCGCGACCTGGATGACCGCGCGGGACAATCCGTGGTTCGCCAAGGCGTTCGTCAACCGCATGTGGGGACATTTTCTCGGACGCGGCTTCTACGACCCCGTCGACGACATGCGCGCGGTGAACACGCCGACGATGCCGGAGCTGCTCGACAAGATCGCGGCTGATTTCGTCGCGCACGACTACGACATCAAGCATCTCGTGCGGACGATCTGCGCGACCGAGGCGTACCAGCTCGCGGCGAGCGCCAATGCGAAACCCGATCCGGAGAACACGTACTGGACGCGGTTCCACCTCGTGCCGCTCGGGCCCGAGGAGCTCCTGAACGCGCTCCTTCGCGCCACCGACCTCGAGAGCTCCGCAAAGAAGGCCGGCATCCAGAACATGGACGCTCTCCGGCTCCAGCTGGTCAGGCAGTATGCGTTTCTCTTCGACGTCGACGAGACCGACGACGTTCCGGACTACTCGGGCACAGTCACCCAGGCGCTCTCGCTCTTGAATGGGCAGCTCGTTGGACAGGGCGCGCGCGCCATCCCGGGCTCGACGCTCGACGACGTGCTGGCCAAGCCTGGCGACGATGCCTCGAAGATCGACGCGCTCGTGATGCGCGTCCTGTCGCGGAAGCCGACCGACGCCGAGCGCGCGAAGTGGGTGACGTACGTGCAGATCGCGGAGAAGACACCGAAGGCGACGATCCCGCCGCCGAAGCGCGGCGGGG
>JANXVA010000800.1 GCA_025351875.1 Myxococcales bacterium
TGACACCTCGCGCCTTGGCGCAGCCGCGCCTCGCGCACGCCCCGAACCGCAGCGTTTCCAGCCGCCATGGAAATCTGCCCACCCCCGGACCCGACCCGCGCGACGCTCCCCTCCGATATACCCTAACAAGGACTACTCTCATTCTTCGAGGTGAGCGCGCGCCTCCGCCTCGCTCCACTGACGCCAAAACCGCCCACGGATGCCCGCCTTCGCCTTCGACTTCATCCACCGCGAGTAGCCAATCGGTCGTCAGCCGAACAGGACGTCATCGACGGATGGCTTACGATATACCCTAACAAGGACTACTCTCACATCGTGGACTGACCCATGGACGGACTCAGCGCACTGATCGACGGCCTTGCTCCCGGCGTGATGGCGGCGCCGCAAGCGTGGAAGGCCGCGAACAAATCAAGCGCGGCGAAGTCGGCGCTCAAGCCGCTGGCCAAGCTCTTCAAGGACACCAACCCGAGCCCCGGCCTCGTCCTCCAGGCCTGCGTGAGCCTCGGCGGCGAGCCTCGCGAGGCGGCAATCGCGCTCGCGCGTGAACGCGGGCTCGAGCTCTGGGCGGAGCAGAGGCGCGCGTCTCTGAAGACGCCGCATGCTCGTTTCGCCGCGTCCTCCGGTGCTCGCCGGCTGGCGGCTGCGATCAAGAAGAAGCAAGCGACGATCCTGGACGCGGTGTCTCTCGAGGTCATCGAGACGTGCCCGCTCCTCGAGTACACACACGACTTCGCCTTCCACGGCGAGGACCAGATGCGAGCGCTGATGACGCGTCCAGGTGACGTCGGCGTGCTCCAGGAGCGGAGCGTCGGAGACAAGAAGTGGCGCACCCTCGTCGAGGCGCCCGTCGACGGCGGGACGGTCCCGCAGATTCGTGGAGATCTGGCCGCCTGGATCGAAGGAGAGGTCTTGCCCACCGACGACGGGGGCTCGACCTCGACGCACGAGCTCGTCCTCTACGACATCGCGAACAAGACCTTCATGCGCGCGCCTGCGCCTGGCATTCCGCTCAAGGATGCGTTCGTCGCCGGTGGCCGCGCTTTCGCGACAGGCGAGGAGGACCGCTCGAGGCTCTTCGTCCTGGAGGCCGGTCGCCTCGTCGAGTTGGGCGTCAAGGCGATCAGAAACGAAGTCGTCGAGTTTCGCGGACAGGCCGCGGTCGTCACGTCGCGTGACGAGGACGTCAGCGACCTCCGAGGCATCGATGACGGCGCGCTGCTCCTCGCGGGTGTCCAGCTTGCGTGGTACCACCGGCTGGCGTTCTGGGAGCAGGATCAGCGGGTGTGGACGTCGCGTGGGGAACGAACGGGGCTCGACGGCGCGGTCACGTCGCCCGTCGCCTTGTTCGACGTGAACAGAGGCCCGACGGGCGGGGCGGTTCCGACGCCCACGGGCCTGTTCGTCATGGAGCAAGATCTCGGTGAAACCGGGGGGATGTTCGCCGCCCACTACGAGCGGGTGTGTTGAGCTCGATCCTTCCAGGACCTCACGAGGTGTCCTCGGCGACGGCGTGACGGGTTCTATTTGCCGCGGGCGCAGCGGAAGCCGAGGTCGGAGCCCACCGCGTCGAGCTTGCCGCGGCCCACCGCGCGCAGATCGCCGCCGGCGACGTTCCAGGCGCCGCCGCGAAAGGTCGGAATCTTCGGGACCGCCGTGCACACGGGGTCGATCGAGAGCAGGGCCGCGCGACACGGGTCGGTCGGCGCGACGTAGTCGTCGAACGCCCACTCCGAGACGTTGCCGTTCAGATCGAACACGCGCCCGGTTCGGAGGACGAGCACGTCGCGCGCGCCGGTCGCGACGTTCGCCGCGCCGACGCCCGCGGCGACGCAGCTCCGTGCGGCCTGCAAGCTCGTGTCTTCGTTCCGTCCGAAGATCGCGTCGGAGCAGGCAGGGAGATCGTCACCCCACACGAAGGCCGAACCGACGCGACCCGACGCGGCGAACTGGTACTCGGCCTCGGTCGGCAGGCGGCCGCCTTCCGACTCGCAGAACTTCTGCGCGAACGCCCTTCGAACGCAGTTGACGGGCCGATCCTCGTTCGCGCCCGGCGCATCGGTGTACGTGCAGAGCTTCGCGTTCGTGGTGAGGATCTGGACCTTCACGTCGCCGTTCGCGACTCCGCTCTTCGCGACCGACGAGGAGCGCATGCGCTTCACCGTCACCTCCGTCGCGTCGAGATAGAACGGCGAGATGGCGACGAGCTGCTCGGTGGGCTGATTCGCGGTGAGGTCGCCCTGCTCGGGGCTCGCTGCGACGCGACCGGAAGTGCTGGCGGCGCTGTCGCGAATTTTCTGGGAGTCGCTGCGCCTGCACTACCAAGGGTGGGCGAAGGCCTCGGGCCACGCGACGTCACGGCGCGTCGAGACCGGGGCCGTCACG
>JANXVA010000801.1 GCA_025351875.1 Myxococcales bacterium
CGCGAGCTCGCCAACGCGTTCTTCGAGCCGCTCTCGCGCGAGGTCGAGCGCGAGGGCGGAACGGTGATGAAGTACGTGAATGACGGCATCATGGCCGCGTTCGGCGTCCCCACCGCCCACGAGGACGACGCGATCCGCGCGGTTCGCGCGGCGCTCGCGATGACCGTGCGCGTGCGAGAGCTCGCACGCGAGCGAAACCGCGAGGTGGCGCTGCGGGTTGGCATCAACACCGGCCTCGTCATGGTCGGCACGGTCGGCGGCGGAACCCGCGCCAGCGCCGACATCATGGGCGCGACGGTCAACATCGCGAGTCGCATCGAGGGCGCGGCCGCGCCTGGAGAGGTCCTCGTCGGCGTGGCGACGGAGCGCCTCGTGCACGATCGCTTCCTCATGTCCGTCGTGCCGCCGGTGCATGTGAAGGGCGTCGCCGAGCCGGTCGCGATGTTCAAGGTAGAGCGCGAGCGCGACGACGAGGCTGCGGCCTCCGTGCGCCTGCGCAGCGCGTCCGGCACGCCCTTCTTCGCGCGCCACAAGGAGCTCGAGATGCTCCTCGGCCTCTACGAGGCAGTGCGCGCGCAGGGCTCGATGCGCGTCGCCGAGGTCGTCGGTGAGATGGGGCTCGGCAAAGGCCACCTCCTCAAGCAGCTCCGTATCGCCCTCGGCGCGCGCGAGCAGCCTCCGCACGTGCTCCACGCCACGCGCCTCATCGCAGGCGCACCGCTCGGCTTCGTCGGCAAGATGCTGCGCGCGCGCTTCAACGTGCGGGTCGATGAATCACCCGAGGCCGTGCGAGGCCGCGTCGTCGACGCGGTGGCCGCCGCGTGGACCGGCACGGAGGTCGAGGACGGTCGCGAGGCTGGCCGCCTGCTCGCCGACCTCGTCGCACCGACGCCCGTTGCGCCTCTGCTCGAGACCGAGATCTCGAGCGACGCCACGCGTACGGTCTCGGCCTTCAGCGACTGGGTCCGCCGGCTCGCGCGCCAGCAGCCCGTCGTGATGCTCGTCGAGCAGGTGCAGTGGACGGACCAGGGCTCGCTCGACCTCCTCCAGTACCTGATACGCGCGCTGCGCCGCGAGCCGGTGCTGCTCGTGATCTCGGCGCGCCCCGAGGCGACCGAGCAGGTCCCCGCGTGGATGACGGGCTCGGACATCCGTACGAAGATCGCGCTCGTCCCGTTCAACGAGGAGGTGATGGAGCGCTTCCTCGACGATCTCTTCCGCCAGGTCCCGAGCTTCCCGCGTGACATCAAGCGCGAGATCATCCGCCGGGCGGAGGGCAACCCCGAGCTCTGCAAGGAGCTCGTGCGCCTCCTCGTCGATCGCGGCGCGCTGGCCGTCGATGAGCACCATGTCCCTGTAAAATGGGACAAAGCGCGATCGGCGAAGCTCGATCTCCCGGACACCGTTCGCGGCGTTCTCCAGGCACGTCTCGACGGGCTCATGCCGCAGCACAAGGAGATCCTGAAGATGGCGTCCGTGATCGGACGCGTGTTCTGGGCCGGCGCGCTGCGCGAGGTGCTCCCGCCCGAGCTCTCGGCGGAAGAGCTGGCGACGAGCCTCGACACCTTGCGCGCGCGCGAGCTGATCAAGTCGCAGCCGTCGTCGAGCGTCTCGGGCGAGCGTGAGCTCTCGTTCGCGACGCAGGCGCTCTGCGACGCCTCGTACGAGCTCGTGCCACGCGCGCAATCCGTCGCTGCGCACCGCAAGGTCGCCGAGTGGCTGAGCGCGCGCGGCGAGCTCTGGGAGGGCGGACACGCGAACCTCGCCGCGCATCTCGAGGCTGCAGGCGAGAAGCCGCGGGCGCGCCGCCTCTACCTCAACGCCGCGCGCCATGCCGTGAGCGTCTGCGCCTATCCCGAGGCGGTCGGCTTCTTCGATCACGTCGCGTCGCTGTGGAGCGCGGAGACGACCAACGACGACCGCATCGCGCGTGCAGGCGTCCTCCGCGAGCGCGCGGTCGCCGAGTCCCGAACGGGCCGCTTCGAGGAGGCGCTCAAGTCCCTCGATTCCGCGGAGATCGACCTCCGCGCCGCCGGTGTCGCCGACGACGACGCGGTCCACGCGTGGGTCCTTCTCGAGCGCGGTTCCGTGTCGAAGGAGTACGGGCGCATCGAGGAGTCGATCGACATGCTCTCGAAGGCGATCGACATGTGCCGCCGTCACATCGCTCCGAGCGTGCTCCACATGCGCGCGTACGGCGCGCGCGCCTTCCAGCTCGCCGCGAAGGGCGATCGCGAGCACGCCAAGAAGGACGTCGAAGAAGGCCTCCGCATCGGGCAGCTGCTTCACATGCGTGACGCCGCCTGGTACGTCGCCATGGCGCGCCTGAAGGATGCCGAGGGGTCCATCTTCTTCTTCGGGGGAGATCTCCCGAACGCCGAGGCTTCGTTCAAGTCCTCCCTCGAGCTGAGCGAGCTCGCGGGTGACGCGCAGGGCATGCCGGACGGCCTCGTGAACCTCGGCGGTGTCGCGTACACGCGCGGCGATCACGCGGCAGCAGCCGTCTACTACGAGCGAGCACTCACCGCGGCGAAGAAGGCGCGCTGGACCGCACGCGAGGCCGTAGGTCACTCGAACCTCGGCCAGGTGAAGCTCGCGCTGGGCGAGCACGAGGCCGCCGCGCAGCACCTCGAAATCGCGTGTCGCCTCGGCGAGGAGGGCGGCTACCTCGATGTGCTCGCGGACAGCGCGCGTGCGCTCGCCGAAGTGGAGCTGGCGCGAGGGGCGGTCGACGCTGCGATCGAGCGCGCCCGCGCCGCGATCACCCATGCCGAGCGCTCGAAGACCCCTTCCTTCCTCGCCACGGCTCACGCCACGGCGATGGACTGCTGCCTCGCCAAGCTCCACCGCGACCGTGATCGCGGCGCCTTCGAGGAGGCCAGGAAGCACAAGGAAGCGTCGTGTGTCATCTTGCGCCAAGTTGGACAACTCCATCTCGCCGAGAGCATCGAGAAGCGGTTCGGGCAGGGAAGCAATGCGACGATCGACGCGTAAGATGGGGCTGCCATGACCTCGTCTCGCCCGCCTCGTTCCTCCCTTCTCGTCCTCGCCGCGCTCGTTGCGGGGGCCGCGGCGCTCGCTGGCGCCAGCGGTTGCAGCAGCACTTCCAGCTCCTCCAGCGGCGCGCCCGCAGGCATCGGCATCACGTGCACGACGAGC
Source organism: Myxococcales bacterium (assembly GCA_025351875.1). Classification (GTDB taxonomy): domain Bacteria; phylum Myxococcota_A; class Polyangia; order Polyangiales; family Polyangiaceae; genus Labilithrix. Next base: position 3,160 of record JANXVA010000801.1, read on the forward strand.
GCCTCCGCGGGGGATGCGGCCACGGCCCGGACGGCGCTCGCCGCCGCCGCCCCGGGCAGCTGTGTGGTCCTCGCTTCCGGTTCGTACGCGGGTCCCTTCACCATTCCGGCTGGCGTGGCACTCGTGGCACAAAACGGCTCGCGTGCCACGCTCACCGGTGGCACGGCACAGGAGCCCACCGTCACCCTCGGCGACGGCGCCCAGCTCGCCTTCGCAGACCTCGTGGACGCGCCGGGCGTGGCCGTCGCGGTGCGGGCGGCAAACGCGGTCCTTTCGAACGTGAACGTCACGGGCGCGAAGAGCGCCGCGCTCGCGGTCCTCTGCCGAGAGACCGCGACGCCGGGCTGCGCCTCGGGCGTCGTCTCGCTCACCGACGTCATGCTCACGAAGAGCTCGCTCGGGCTGTGGGTCTCGGGCGCGCACGTGAGCTGGAAGGGCGGCGCCAGCGCGAGCCACGCGGGCACCGCGCTCGCCGCGGCCGCGGGCGTCATCGCGCAGGACGGCGCGAAGCTCGATCTCGAGAGCGTGACGGTCGAGAAGAACGAGGGCGTCGGCATCCTCGTCGACGGCGCCCTGACGACGGCCTCGATCAAGAACGCGACGGTCAACGAGAACGGCGAGCGCGGGATCTGGGCGCAGCGCGTGAACGGTACGCTCGACGCGCCGGCCTTGAAGATCGAAGGCTCTCAGATCACCAAGAACAAGATCGTCGGCGTCGGCGCGATGGAGTCGCACGGCATCATCATCGTGAGCGGCCGCATCGCGGATACGGTGGCAGCGCCGCTGGTCACGAACCTCGAGAGCACCGAGCAGGTCGGCGACGGCGTCGGCATCTTCGCCAAGTCCGGGGACTTCAAGATCGACGGCTCCCTCTTCGAGACGAACGCCCGCGCGGCCGGCGTCATCGACGGCAGCGAGCGCGGCATCATCATCGTGAGTGGCAAGGTCGGCTCGGGCACGGGACTCAAGTTCGTCGTCCAGAACTCGCTGGGCGCGGACGTGCAGATCGCCGATTCGGATCGCTCGATGCCGGCGAAGGCGCTCGGCGTGAGCGCCCCGAAGCTCGCCGTCCCGTCCGTGCTCTGAGAGCGAGGGAGCGAGGGAGCGAGGTCGAGCGGACTAGCACAGAGCATCCGCCGGTAGAGCGCGATCCTGCCGGGCTGCAGGCGCGCGAGCCGCAGCTGCTCCCACGGCAGCGCGCGTCGCTCGCCGACGGCGATGCCTTTCGCGATCGATGCGTATCGCTCCGAACGTCAAGGTCTCGCCGGCTCGAAGTGCGGCCTGGGCGTGTGGTCGACGAGCCTGAGGGCGACGATGCGCGCCCGAGACGCGGGCCCCACTGACGAGAAGTCCATCTCGTACCAGAGCGAGTCGACGTCCTCGAACACGACGGCGTCGCGCGACTTCGCCATCTCGCACCGACACTTCCATGCGCGAGGGTCCGCCAGCAGGCTCGCGGGCCTCGCGCCGTTGGGCTACTACCGAAGGATGGCTTCTCTTCGAACACTTCCGAACGTTCACGTCGTTCACGTCGTTCTCGTCCTCGCTGGCTCGTCCGCCGCGCTCGCCCTCGTCGCTTGCTCGAGCAGCTCCTCACCCACGACGGCGACGGACAGCGGCGTCGTCGCGCAGGGCGACGGCGGCACGGACTCCGCAGCAGACACGAGCACGGCCGATGCCGCCAAGGCGCCGGAGAACGACTGCACGACCTTCGCCGACCGCACGGCTGACGGCGCGTCGCGCTCGATCCAGTGGGACCTCGGCGTCACCGGCATCCCGGAGCGATGCATCAAGATCAAGGCGGGCCAGGTGGTCACGTGGGTCGACGGCACCACCGCCGCGGACTTCAACACCCATCCGCTCATCATCTACGTCCCGCAGCCGGCGACGGGGACCGCGCCGACGGTCGACGAGGCCACCGGCAAGGCGACGTTCCCGACGGCGGGGACCTTCGGGTTCGCGTGCGGCATTCACCCGTCGATGAGGGGAGTGGTCGTCGTCGAGTAGCTCAGACGCCGATCACGGTTCGCACGTCGATTAGCTCGGGGAAGAACGCGTGGTCGAGCGCGCGCTTCAGGAAGGAGACGCCCGAGGAGCCGCCGGTGCCTGTCTTGTTGCCGATGATGCGCTCGACGGTCTTCATGTGACGGAACCGCCAGAGCTGGAAGCTCTCCTCGATGTCGAGGAGCTTCTCGCACATTTCGTAGGCGTCCCACCAACGCGTCGTGTCCTCGTAGATGGTCTTGAAGACCGGCACGAGGTCGGGGTTCCTGACGTAGGGCTCGGCGAAGTCTCGCTCGAGGCACGACGCGGGCACAGGTAGTCCGCGACGCGCGAGGTAGCGCAGGAACTCGTCATAGAGCGACGGCGCGCGGAGCAGATCCTCGAGCACGTCCAGCGCCAGCGGGTCGTGGCGAAACACGTCGAGCATCGCCTTCTGCTTGTTGCCGAGCAGGAACTCGATCGCGCGGTACTGCGCGGACTGGAAACCGGACGACGTTCCGAGCGCCGGTCGGAACTCCTCGTACTCGGACGGCGTGAGCGTCTCGAGGACGGCCCATTGTCCGAAGAGCTGCTCCTGGATCAACTTCACGCGGGAGAGGCCCTTGAACGAGTGTTCCAGCTTGTCGACGCTCACATCGAGCACGACGGCGGACAGTTCGTGGATCATGAGCTTCATCCAGAGCTCGGCGACCTGGTGCTGGATGATGAAGAGCATCTCGTCGTGCCGTGCCGGTGCGCCGTCGCGTGCCGACACGGGCGACTGGCTCGACAGGAGACGGTCGAGCTGCAGATACCCCCCGTAGCTGAGGCGGTTCTGGAGATCGGTGACGATCGTCGGTTCGAGCTCGCGTGCGCACATGATTTCAGGGACCTCGCAGCCAGGTAGTACGGGTGCCGGACGGCGTCGTCCAGCCCCGAGCGCAGGCATTGCGGCTCAGGTCTTCAGGTGCGCGCGGTCGTGCCGTTATCGTCAAGGTGGCAGCCTTCGCACAGGTCCTCGAAACACGCGTCGCCGCGGGTGAGCTGGACATCCCCGTCCTGCCGGAAGCGGCACGCGAGGTGATGGACGCCTGCAAGCGCGACGACTGCGACATGCGTGAGCTCGCGGCCATCGTCCGCCGTGATCCCGCGCTCGCGGTCCACTTCCTGCGCCTCGCGAACAGTCCGATCTTCGGCGCCCGCACGGCCATCGTCAGTCTTCCCCAGGCGCTCGCGCGGCTCGGCGTGAGCCAGACGAGGCAGATCGCGCTCCTCGTCACCTGCCAGGCGCGCGCCTTCGTCTGCAAGACGCGCAAGGTCGCCGCGCAGAGTCTCCGGCGTCTCTCGGTGGCCACCGCGATGTGGGCCCAGGAGATCGCGCGCCTTCGCCGCCTCAACGTGGAGGAGGCGTTCCTGAGCGGGCTCCTCGGCGACGTCGGAGTGCCCGCGCTGTGGCAGCTCGCCGACGACATCGAGAACGCCTCTGCGGTGGCGAACGATCCCGCGACGGTCGACGCCGACGTCGCTCGGCTCCACGACCACGTCGGCGCTGACATCGCGAGTCGATGGGGACTGCCCGCTCGCACCGTCGACACGATAAGAAACCATCATTCGTCGCTCCCCGAGGGCACCGTCGTGGCGACGGGTGCGGGCGCCTCCGTCGATGCGACGGTCGTGACCGTTCAGCTCGCGGCCACGCTCGCGCGGGCGATCATCGCTGGCGAGGACATCACTCAGCGGACGATCCAGGCGCATCCTTCGGCGATCGCGCTCAGCCTCTACGCGGAGGAGATCGATCTCCTCATCGCACGCACACCCGCCGTCCTCGACGCGATCCGAGCGCTCGCATGAGCGCCGATGTCGACGTGACCGAGGTGGACTTCGCCGTCATCGGCAGCGGACCGGGCGGCCAGAAGGCCGCGATTTGTGCAGCGAAGGCTGGCAAGAAGGTCGTCCTCGTCGAGCGCGAGCATCGCAGCGGTGGCGCTTGCGTCCATCACGGCACGATCCCCAGCAAGACGCTTCGCGAGACGGCGCTCGCGCTCCGCAGCCTCGAGCGTCGCACCGGCGGCGTGCTCAAGGCATCGCTCGGTGCGGGCCTCGAGGTCTCGAGCCTCATGACGCGCCTCAACGACGTCGTGCGAGAGCACCAGACGTACATCGAGGAGCAGCTCCGCCGTAACGAGATCGTCGTCTGGCATGGGCACGCACGCTTCGTGACGGACACGGTGCTCGAGGTCGTGGCACCCAACGGTGACCGACGGCGTCTCCGAACGAAGCACACGGTGCTCGCGAGCGGCTCCCGCCCGCGCACGCCGCCCGGCGTGGAGATCGACCACGAGCACGTCCTCGACAGCGATTCGGTCCTCTCGATGACGTACTTGCCGCGCACGCTCGTCATCCTCGGCGCCGGCGTGATCGCGAGTGAGTACGCGTCGATCTTCGCCGCCCTCGGCGTCCGCGTGACGATGGTCGACCCGGGCGCGCGCCCCATGTCGTTCCTCGATTCCGAGCTCACCGACGCCTTCCTCGCGTCCTTCGTGGCGACGGGCTCGCGCTTCACGCCGAAGCGCAAGGTGCTCAGCGCGAGGTACGACGGCGTGGCTGGTTGCGAGGTTCGCCTCGACGACGGCGAGACGCTCTTCGCCGACAAGGTCCTGTGTGCGCTCGGTCGGATCGCGAACGTCGACCGTCTCGGGCTCGACGCCATCGGCGTCAAGACGACGGCACGCGGCTTCGTCGAGGCCGATGCCGATCTTCGCACGAGCGTGCCCTCGATCTCCGCGGTCGGGGACGTGATCGGCCCACCCTCGCTCGCTTCGTCCGCGATGGAGCAGGGTCGCCGTGCGGCTCGCCACGCGCTCGGTCTCCACACCGACAAGTCCGCGATCGCGATGATCCCGTTCTGCGCGTACACGATCCCGGAGATCGCGAGCGTGGGCCTCTCGAGCGCCGAGGCGATCGAGAAGAACGGAAGCGCGATCATCGGCCGCGCGCCGTACTCCGAGATCGCGCGCGCTCACGTGAGCGCGTCGGGCGACGGGCTCATCAAGCTCGTCGCATCGCCCGACGGTCGCCGGCTCCTCGGTGTGCAGGTCGTGGGCGAGGGCGCATCGGAGCTGGTCCACGTCGGGCAGATGGCGATGATCGGCAACTGCGATGTCGACGTCCTCATCGAGGCCACCTTCAACTTTCCGACCCTCGCCGAGGGCTATCGGATCGCCGCTCTCGATGTCGTGAGGCAGCGCCCGACCTAGATAAATGCGTTGCCAGTTGCTGCCATTGGCGGTTGCATCGTGCGCAGCACATGCGAACGATACGGACGGTAGTGATCGCGGCGGCCCTCCTCGGTGGGGTCGCAGGATGCGGCGGAAAACAACACCACGGCCTCGAGCCGGCCGGTCCGGTCTCCCTCACCGTCACCGGGGCAGGTAGCGCGCTCACCCGCATCACGACGGGCAACGAGGACGAGTGGCGGCCCGTTCTCTCGAACGATCTGCACATGCTGCTCTTCGAGGTCGACACCGTCACCCGCGGCTACGGCGGCCAGCAGAACGTCCGTCGCGCGATCGTCGGCGTGAATCCGAACTCCCCGACCGCGCGGACCCTGCTCACGCCGGAGTCGGCGAACGCCGGGTTCCCGAGCTGGATGCCGGACAGCCACGGCTTCGTCTACTCGGGCGATTCGATGGGGCCGCTCGCGGTCCTGCGAACCGTCTCCGACACTCCCGGTTCGGCGGTCACGATGGTCGTCGGCAACCAGATGGCCGCGAACCCGTCGCAGCCCGCGGCGTCACCGAGCGGCAAGTACGTCGCGTTCAGCACGCAGATGCGCGGCGCGGCGTGGAACCTCGCGGTGGTCGGCATCGACGGCTCGCATCTCACCGTCCTCGGTGAAGGAGCGATGCCCGCGTGGAGCCCCGACGAGAAGAAGATCTGCTTCGTGCGCAGCGTGAGCGGCCAGAACCAGCTCTTCCTCATGAACCCGCTCACCGGCGGCGAGCTCGTGCAGATCACGAACGAGGGCGGAAATGGCGGCCCGGCGTTCTCGCCCGATGGTAAGCGCATCGTCTTCTCGTCGAATCGTCAGGGCACGGGCTGGAACCTCTACACCGTCGGGCTCGACGGCACGGGTCTCACGAAGCTGACGAACGGCGAGGGCGCCGCGCTTCGTCCGCACTGGGGCAAGGACGGCTGGATCTACTTCGACTGGTCCGCGGCCGCCGACGGCACGGGCACCTCGGACATCTGGCGCTTCATGCCCGTGGGCGATGCGTCGTCGGCGCCCGCGAGCGCTCCGAACGCCTCGGCGCTGCCGCCCTCGTCGCCGACGGGCACTCCGTCGTCGCCCCCGGGCACTCCCTCGTCACCGCCCGGCACTCCGTCGTCGCCGCCGCCGGCCGCTGCGCTCCCGCCTTCGAGCCCGCCCGGCGGAGCGAGCCCGCCGACGTCGGCCCTTCCTCCGCAATATCCCGCCCCGAAGAAGCCGAAGGCCAAGAAGTAGAAGCGGAAGGCCGCCGAGCACGCTGCGCGGCGCTACTTGATGTCTCTCACGACGCAGGTAGCGCACGTCGAGCAAGCCTGGCAGCCCGCGGAGCAGACGATCGCGACGCGAACGACGAAGCTTCCCGTGGCGGCCGAGCGTCCCATCCGGTTCTGAGCTTACTGCGGGAGTGCGACCGTCGCGCTGAGCGCGCCGGCGCGCGCGAACATCTTGTACGAGCCGATGGTCTGACCGGTCGCGGCGACCTTCGCCGTGATCGTGACCGGTCCGGGTGGAACGTTGACGAAGCCGCCGAGCCCGATCAGCGCGCTCGTGCTGGTCGCTCTCGTCGAGAGCCCCACCTTCCCGTCGACGTTCGTGACGTACCCGAGGACGATGGCGGGGTCCTGGACGTCGATGCTGTAGACGACGCCTCCCGCGAGGTAGGTCCTGCAGGCCTTGTCGCGGCACGAGATCCCGCCGGGGAACTGACTGCAGTCGTGAATCTGGAACCCTATGATTCCTCGGCTGCGGTCGAACGTCACCTCCCTTGCCCGTGAACGGGTCGACGGCAGTGAACGCGAAGTCCGTCGTCGCGGCAGGAGCGTCTGCCTCGATCACCTTGCCGAGGCACGACCAGTTCGCGAGCGGGTCCACGGTGACGGCGGCCGCGCCGTCGCCCGCGCCACCGTCGGTCGCCGTCGAGCTCGAGGCGGATGACGAGCTGCACGCTCCGGCCGCGAGAGCGAGGAGGGCCACGGAGCCGAGGGAAGCGGTGGCGAGCCGGAGGCGCATCGGCCGAGGGTGAACGGCACCGCGACGGCTCGCCACGCTCTGCGACCGTGGGCCAGGGGGACCGGCCGGGGGCCCGTGGCCGCGCCGCCAGCCGGGCAAACTCCCGAAATGTCCGACTCCAGCGAGTCCGTTGACAGGAGAATCGGCGGAATTAGGATGCCGCCCGAGGCGGTCGCGATCCTCGTGTTAGCGGGGTTTCGTGCTTGTTTCCGGTGCCGTGCGGCCTTCCTTACAGCGCCGTCACCGCAGTCGTGCTCGCGAGATACGCGGCGGGACTTGGGCCACGGGAAGAAATCCGGTAGGTAGCTCGTTCCGCGCGGCGACCTGTCCCTGGTTTTCGGCGGTAGGGGCACATTGTTCCCCACTTTTTTGCGCTCTTCGGAGGTTGGATGTCCACCGACGTGATGATCTACGCGAACGGCCTTACCAAGCGGTACGGCTCCTTTCGCGCTCTCGACGACGTGAGCTTCGAGGTTCGCCGTGGCGAAGTCGTCGGCTTCCTGGGTCCCAACGGGGCCGGCAAGTCGACCACCATGCGAATCCTGACGTGCTTCATCGCACCGACCTCGGGCACGGCGAAGGTCCGTGGCCAGGACGTCTTCGATGACACGCTCGCGGTCCGCTCGAGCCTCGGGTACCTGCCGCAGCGCGCTCCTCTCTACCTGGAGATGACCGTCTACGAGTACCTGCGCTTCGCCGCGCAGGTCCGCAACATCGACTCGAGCACGTTCAAGAAGCGCGCTCGCAACGTCGTCGAGGTCTGCGGTCTCGCCCAGTCGCTCTCGAAGGAGATCCGCCAGCTGTCGCACGGCTATCGTCAGCGCGTGGGGCTCGCGCAGGCGCTGATCCACGATCCGCCGATCCTCATTCTCGACGAGCCGACGAGCGATCTCGACCCCAACGAGAAGGCCGAGTTCCTCAACTACCTCAAGCAGATCGGCAAGGACCGCACGGTCCTCCTCTCGACGCACAACCTCAAGGAGGTCGAGAGCGCCTGCGCCCGAGCCATCATCGTGTCGCGGGGTCGCGTCGTCGCCGACGGCGCG
>JANXVA010000002.1 GCA_025351875.1 Myxococcales bacterium
CACGCCGTGTTGCACGCGTAGGTGCTCGAGCTCGAGCACGAGACGACGGTGCCGGAGAGCGTGCACGACGTGCCGCCGCCCGGAGCGGCGACGATCCCGCAGACGCCCGCTTGCGTCGCGGTGGCGCCGACGCAGCTACCGCCGCAGCACTGGGTGCTCGAGGTGCACGCGTCTTTGTCCTGCCTGCAGAACGACGTCGCCGTGCTGCAGATGCCGCCGATGCAGCCCTTCGAGCAGCATTCCGAGTCGGCGCCGCACGTGCTGCCGGACGCCTTGCAGGCGCCTCCGTTGGCCGACACGCAGAGGTTGCCGGTGCACTTGCCGCTGCAACAATCGTTGCCGGTCGCGCACGCGACAGCGATGATCTTGCACGCTGCGGCAGCACACGTTCCGGTCCCTCCGCAGGAGCCGGAGCAACAATCCGAGTTGGCCGCGCACTTGGTCGCTGCGCCGGTCGCGATGCACGGGCCGCTCAGGCTCCCGCACTGGTTCGGTGAGTAGAGGCCGCAGCTCTGACCCGTCGGGCAAGCGCCGGCGTTCGTGCCGCACGTGTAGGAGCCGCCGCAGCCGTCGGCCGCGTACCCGCAGTTCATCGTTCCGCAGGCGACCGCCTGCGTCTTCGGCGTGCACTGGTTGCCGCCACCGCAGCGGCTCGCGATGCCGCCGCCGCCGCAGACCGCCGGCGAGACGCAGTTACCGCAGGTGACGACGCCGCCGCAGCCGTCCGCGACCGGACCGCAGGAGTTCACGGGGCAGGCCATCGCCATGGTGAGCGGGACGCACGCGCCGCCGCCGGGGCCGACGATCACGCCGCCGCCGCACTTGTTCGGTGTGCCGCCGCCGCCGCAGATGGCCGGCGCGACGCAGGGGCCTCCGCAGCTGATGGTGCCGCCGCAGTTGTCGGAGATGCTTCCGCAGTTCGAGCCTGCGGGGCATGTGAGGAGCTTCACGCAGTTGGGCACGCCGCACTTGTTCGCGACGCCCGCGCCGCCGCAGATCTTCCCCGCGGAGCACGTGAGCCCGCAGTCGAGGACGCCGCCGCAACCGTCGGCGACCTTGCCGCACTCGTCGACGGCACAGACCGTCCGCGGGACGCACGCGCCGCCGCCCGGACCCGGGAGGAACCCGCCGCCGCAAACGCTCGCGACGCCGCCACCGCCGCAGATCATCGGCGACGGGCAACCGCCGCCGGGGAGGAACGGGGTGCAGTCGGCGGTGAGAGCGCTGCAGCCGTTCGGCTGCGGTCCGCACTTGCCCGGGTAGTCGGCGCACGTCTTGAGGACGCACGCGCCGCCGCCGGAGATGGCGCACTTGCTCGGGCCGCCGCCGCCGCAGAACTCGGGGTCGACGCACGCTCCGCAGTTGATCATGCCGCCGCAGTTGTCGCTCTGCGGTCCGCAGTCCTTGTTCTCGAGGAGGTAGTCCGCGCACGTCTTCGCGATGCACGCGCCGCCGTCGGGGCCGGTCGGCGTCGCCGTCACGCACTGCGAGGGCTTGCCGGTCGCGCCGCACTGCTGGCCGGGAAGGCACGACCCGCACGTCAGCGTGCCGCCGCATCCGTCACCCGCGAGGCCACACGTGACGTTGACCTGCGCGCACGTCTTCGGCGTGCACGCGGTGCCGATCGAAGGCGACACGCACTTCGAGAGAGCACCGGGACCGCCGCAGCGAAGGCCCGCACCGCACTTGCCACACTCGGCGATGAGACCGCCGCAGCCGTCGCCCGCGGGACCGCACTCGATCTTCTGGTCCGCGCACGTGAGCGGCTTGCAGTTCAGATTGATGCCGGTCGCACCGCTGTCGGGGGTCTCGTTGTTGAAACCTCCGGACGAGGTACCGCCTCCGGCGTCCTCTCCCGTACCAGGTGCGGGGAACGTCGAGTCGTCTCCCGAGCCGCACGCCACGAGCACGATGACGACCACGAGCCAGACGATGGCGATGCGTACCAAGTTAGAGATCGAGCGCATCCTTTCAGGAGACATCAAAAACAGGCTTCGATCAATGGATGAGCCAGAGAATCGACGGCGCA
>JANXVA010000013.1 GCA_025351875.1 Myxococcales bacterium
GTCTCGCTCGTCGAGCGCGCGAGCTCCTCCGCGCTCTCCCCGCGCGCCGCCGCCACCGTCCTGAGGACATGAGGCAGGAGCGCCGGCTCGTTGCGGTTCGACTTCGGCTTGGGCCGGAGATCGCGCGGCAGGATGAACGGCGCGTCCGTCTCGATCATCAGTCGATCGCGAGGGATCTTCCCGACGAGCTCGCGAAGGTGAGTGCCGCGGCGCTCGTCGCAGATCCACCCCGTGATGCCGATGTGGAGGTCGAGATCGAAGTAGCGCGCGAGCTCCCCACCCGTGCCGGTGAAGCAGTGGACGACCGCGCGCGGGATGCGAGGACGATGCTTTGCGAGGATGGCGGCGAAGTCGGCGTGCGCCGCTCGCTCGTGGAGGAACACCGGCATGGCAAGCTCCGCGGCGAGCTCCAGCTGCGCCTCGAAGCAGCGGAGCTGAGCGTCGCGTGGCGAGAAGTTGCGGTCGAAGTCGAGCCCGCACTCGCCGACGGCGACGACCTCGGGCCGTGCGCACAGCTCTCGAAGCGCCACGAGGGCGTCAGGGCCGAACTGGCTCGCATCGTGCGGGTGGATGCCGGCGGTGGAGAAGAGGCGAGGGGAGCGCCCGCGTGCTCGCTCGGCGATCTCCCATGCGCGCTGCGAGCCGGTCACGCTCGTACCCGTCGCGACGATCGCCGAGACGCCCGCCTCGTGGGCGCGCGCGAGCACCGCGTCGAGGTCCTCTCGGAACGCCTTGTTCCCGAGGTTTGCGCCGATGTCGATGATGCCGCTCATCGGAGGCCTCCTGCTTCGTTCGCGTCGACCTTCGCGAGGGGATAATCTTTCGCGACTCTCGAAGCGACCGCAGCATGCCACGCCTCGGCATCCTCGACGTTACGCACATGGAAGCGCCTGCGGCTCCACGCGCGGAGCACGCAGAGCTCGGTCACTCTTCGTTTGAGGCGCGCGAGGCGACGTTGCTCGTCCGCCATCGGTCGCGTCCAGGTCTCACGAAGCACGTTCTTCAGCGCACGACAGTCGTGCGCGAGCACGCCGAGGTCGGCGCGCAGCTTGGGTCCATCGATCATCATTCGTTCTTCTCGTCATCTTCATCGTTCGTTCCGTGCGTGCGCGGGCGCCGTCGCACGCGTCCTCTGGAGGACGTGCGCCCGGATCGCGCGGGTGGAGCACGAGCTCGACACGCCGGAACGAGGAGAACGAGGAGAAAGAGGAGAACGAGGAGAACGAGGCAAACGAAGGACGAGACAAGGGTGCGGGGACCCGAATCGAACGAGCCTCTCCGGGAGGCTATCCCGGCGCAGGATCCGCTCCTACCACCCCGCGTGCGACCGCTCGGCGAGCCAGCTAGACGAGACCCACAACACACGACAGCGAGGCACCTGTGCTTCGTGAAGCAGCGGGCTCGAGGGTCAGCGTTGGGATTGTTGTGAGAACGTCGTCTAGAAGCCTGAAACCTCCACGGTCGACCTCACTATTCGGCGCCGCAGCCGGCTTGTCAACCTGACGCCCGCGGATCGAGGCTCGTTTCCCCCTGAAGTGACGCGGTCGGCGTTGACGGGAGAGCGCTGCGAGCGGCACTCTTCGAGCATGCGTGGCCTTCGACTGCTGGCGCTCGTGGTGCCCGTTCTCTTCTTGCCGCTCGCGTGCGAGGACAGCTCGGGAGGGCCAGCCTTCAATCCGGAGGCTGGCCCGGGCTTCGAGGCCGGGACCACGCCTGAGGCGGGACCTCTGCCCGAGGCCGGTGCCGATTCCGCACCGCCTGCGCCGCTCGGCGTGACGGTCTCCGTCACCGAGAGCCTCCTGCCGTTGAACAACGTGCGCGTCATCCTCCACGATGCGGCAGGGCTCGTCATCGGCGACAAGACCACCGATGCGACGGGCCAGGTATCGCTGGCCACCGCGCCGAGCATGGTCACAGTGCTGATCGCCCACGGCGCAGGTGCCGGATCGAGCGTGGCGCCGGTGACGTTCGTGGGCGTCGCCGACGGCGACAAGCTCTTCGTGAGGTCGGTCGCGGACGTGCTCGTGGAACAGGCGCCTGTCGGGCAGTACTCGGTGTCGTTCACGAGCGGGGCCGCGAACGCGAACGCGAGCACCTTCGACGTGTTCGCGGGCGCGGGCTGCTTCAACACCGGCGCAAGCGTCGGGGCGTCGGTCCCGGTCGATCTCTATCCGAGTTGCCTCGGGCCGAAGAACGCCGTGCTGAGCGAGGCGTCTCTGAACGGCACCATCCTCGGCTTCGGGTTTGCCAAGGACCTCGCGAAGCCCGCGCCGAGCGGCGTGCTCAACGTCGGTCCGCTCACGTTCGCCGCGCCTGGAACGACGACCCTCAGCGCGACGAACGTTCCGATCACGCCGTTCGCCACGACAGCGGTGCTCTCGGCGGTCGCGAACGACGTGCTGTTCCGAATGCGAGAGTCGAGCGGCGCCATCGACGGCGGCGGCAAGAACTGGAAGACGCCCATGGGCTTCGCCGAGGCCTATCAGGCCGAGGTCTCGTTCGACGAGGTCAACGCGTCGTCCGTGAGCACACGGCTCTTTCTGCGCCGCGAGGCGGTCCCCGCGACGAACATCCTCACCGGCGTGGACTACGCGAGCGGCCTCGCGAAGATCACGGATGCTGCGCTCACGAAGCCGACGCCCGCGCGACCCGAGGTGGCACTGACGAGCGCGTCACCGCTCACCGCCGCGGACGGCGGGATCGCCACGTTCCACTGGAACAGTCAGATCGCCCAGACGAGCGGCTCGTGGACCGTCGTGTTCCCACCGAGCACGACGACCATCAGGCTCCCCGCGCTGCCGGCCGACGCGACCACCTTCGTTCCGGCGGACAACGTGTCGATCGACGAGGTGATCTTCCTCGAAGCGACCCAGGTGCCCGGCTTCAAGGAGCTGAAGCGCTTGCCGATCCAGCCGAACTTCGGCCTCGACCTCGTCGATACGCAGAAGCCGCTGCCGCTGCCCGGTACCGTCCGCGTGACGCGCTGGACGGCGGGCGTGCCCGGCTGACGACGGCGACGTGAACGATGGCCGCGCGCTTCGACATGGGCGGTGCTCTGGGCACCGCCGCCTTCGGATGCCTGTGCGGCTTTGCGGTGACCGCGCTGTTCCTGTGGCCATCGCACAAGAAGACGCGGCGCGTTCCTGACCCGAGCGCGGAGGTCGCGCCGACTCCGGAGGTGACGGTCGCGCCCGTGGTGACGGCAGCGCCCGTGGTGACGGCGGCGCCGGCCCCGCCCGTGGTCGCGGCGAGGAGGACGTACAACGTGCTTCTCCTCACGGTGGATACGTTGCGCTTCGACCTCGGCTTCATGGGGTATCCGAAGCCGGTGACGCCAAACATCGACGCGCTGGCGGCGAGGAGCGTGGTGTTCGAGCGGACCTACGCGACGGCGTCGTTCACGCCGAAGAGCCTCGGGCCGATGCTCATCGGGCGCTACGCGAGCGAGACCAACCGCGACTTCGAGCACTACACGACGTTCTTCCCGACGAACGTCTTCCTCGCGGAACGTGTGCATATTGCAGGTGTTCGCACGTTCGCGGGGATGTGCCATCGGTACTTCACGTTCAGGAACGGGCTCCAGCAGGGCTTCGACGTCTGGGACACGTCGGCGATGCCGCCGAAGATGACGGACAACGATCGCCGGGTGACGAGCGATCGGCTGACCAACGTCGCGCTCGACCTGCTGGCCAAGCCCGAGAACGTCGCGGGGCCGCGCCGGTTCTTCGCGTGGTTTCACTACTTCGATCCTCATCTGCCGTACGTCCCGCACGCGGGCGCGCCGGACCTCCGTGCGCTGGACGCATCCAAGACTGCACGTGCGCGTGTGCCGTACGACGAGGAGGTGTGGTTCACCGATCAGCAGGTCGGGCGCGTGCTGTCGTACGTGGCGTCGCAGCCATGGGGCGCAGACACGGCGATTGTGCTGACCGCGGACCACGGCGAGGCGTTCGGCGAGCACAATCACGTCGGGCATGGGCGCGAGGTGTGGGAGTCGCTGGTGCGCGTGCCGCTGCTCGTCTACGTGCCGGGGGCGAGGCCGAAGCGCGTCGCAGTGAAGCGCTCGCACATCGATCTCGCGCCGACGATCATGGATCTGGTGGGAGCACCGCTGCCCTCGGATCGGTCGCTGCGAGGGACGAGCCTGATGGCCGATGTCGCGGCGGCGGACGGTGCGGCGCCGGTCGAGCGCGATGTGTACATCGACATGCCCGAAGGGCCGTTCAACGAGATGCGGCGCGCGTTGATCACGGGTCGCACGCCTGGGGCCAAGGTCGTCGACGTCGGGGGCCGTCGCTTCGAGCTGTACGACCTCGCGAAGGATCCCGACGAGCTGCAGAACCTCGGCGGTGACAAGGCGGCGGTCGCGCCGTTCGTGGACGCGATGCAGAGGCTCCGCGGGCAGCTCCAGGAGGTCGCGCCCGGCCGGTAGAGGAGCTCGCTTCTCGGGGCAAGCGGGCGCCGCGAGGGGCGAGCGAGACTAGGGCGGCCTTTCACCGGCTTTTGCGCTATCGTCGCGCCCGCATTGGCGGGCGGCATTTGCGTGCCTTCGCTTCACCGAATCACTCGCGATTCGCTCCACTTCGACCACCGAACTCGACCGTGGGATCCATGAACCAGACGCCGCACACCGACATTCCCAAGCCGCGCACGTACCCCGTGCCCCCGCCGGCCCGCATTCCCGCGTCGATCGTTCCCGTGAGGCACGCGGCCAAGTGGCCACCGGACGACGACGGCCTGCCCCCGGGGAACCCCGGCGTGCCGAGCTACTCGGGCGGTGGTGGCGACGACGGCAACTTCAAGAAGGGGCGCTTCGGCGTCGCCGCCGTGATCGTCGGCCTCCTCATCGCCGGCGCAGCAGCGGCCATCTTCCTCGTCGGCGGCACCAAGTCGGCCGAGCAGATGAGCCCGAAGCAGATCGCCGAGGAGAAGAAGACCGTCTCCGTCCTCCCGCTCACCGAGGCCTTGCCGAAGTGGCGCGAGTGGGCGAAGAAGGACGACGTTCCCAAGCTCCAGGAAGAGGCGTTCACGCAGCTCGCGTGGGCCAAGGACCCCGAGGGCCTCGCCTCCATCATCAAGGGCCTCGAGTCCGCCGATCACCGCGTGCGCGGCACGGCCGCCACCGCGATCCTCGAGTACGGCACGCCCGGCGGCGACGCCGCGAAGCCCGCGCTCACGAAGGCGCTCAAGGACTCCGACGCGAGCGACAAGCCGCAGATTGCCTGGGCCCTCGCCAACCTCCACGACACCGCCGCGTTCGACACCGTGATGGTCGAGTACCGCGCCGGTCACCTCGCGAAGGTCCAGCGGCTCGACGGCAACCCCGCGTTCGACCCCGAGCATCTCGCGGCGATGGTCTCGATCGACAAGCTCGCGACGCTCGCAGGCGACGAGAGCGAGAGCGTTCGTCAGCTCGTCGCGACCGTCCTCTCGCGGAACGCTGATCCGAAGTACACGACGACGCTCATCAAGCTCGTTCAGGACAAGTCCGTCGAGGTCGCGCGCGAGGCCGCCGTCGGTCTCGGCAAGATCGCCAACGAACAATCGATGCAGCCGCTCCTGAGCGCGCTCGCCAAGGCCGACAAGGAGTCGCGCCAGAAATTCCTCGAGGCGCTTCGCGACGGCGTCGGCGGCAAGGGGCTCGTCCTCGCGCTCCAGAGCGTCGACAAGTCGAAGCGCGACACCGAGAAGTTCCAGACGAAGCTCATCTTCGACATGCTCAAGTCCCTCGAGGACCCGCGCTCGGCCGACTCGCTCGCCGCGTACATCGCGACGAACCCGCCGCCGCACTGGAAGACCGAAGCCGGCCTCCGCCTCGCCGAGATCGGAGATCTCCGCGCCGTGCCCGCCCTCGCGTGGCGCATGAAGCAGGACCCGCTCAACCTCTACAACAAGGACCTCGACCCGGATTACCGCCAGGACGACAACGAGCGCGTCGTGTCCGCACGCATGCTCGCCGACCTCGCCGTCGTCAATCCGGACAAGCGCGCCGACATCCGCGCCGAGGCTTACGACGGCGTCTACTTCTGGATGACGAACAAGCCGCAGCCCCACGCCAATGCGCTCCGCTTCATGGCGGCGGCCGAGGCCAAGGAGGCGCTCCCCAAGATGCGCACGTGGGCCAACCCGTCCACGCCGTTCCCAAAGGAGGGCCAGCAGGAGTTCCCCCCGGTATGGGCGACCGCGCAGAGCGCGCTCCGTTACGTCGGCTGGATGCAGGACCCGCAGTCGTGGAACACGCTCGAGTCGTCGCTCCGTCGCAAGCCGGAGAAGGTCGATGCCACCATGGAAGCGCTGCTCCAGGGCGGCATGGCCGTCATGGGCATGAGCCTCCGCGCCATCGGCGTCGGCGCGTCGCACGGCTTCGCGCAGTG
>JANXVA010000181.1 GCA_025351875.1 Myxococcales bacterium
GCCGCCACCGCCACGACCGCCGCGACCACCACCGCCGCCGCCGCCGCCGTAACCGCCGCCGCCGCCGCCACCACCGAAGCCGCCGCCGCCGCCGCCGCCGCCGCCGCCGCGGTTCGGGCGCTCCTCAGCCTCGTTCACGCGGAGCGCGCGACCGTCGACGAGGGCGCCGTTCATCTCGGCGATGGCCTTGGCCGCGTCCCCCGCGGTGCCCATGGTGATGAAGCCAAAGCCGCGCGACTGGCCCGTGGTGCGGTCGGTCACGACGTGCGCGTCGGTCACCTCGCCGAAGGCCGCGAACGCAGAGCGAAGAGTCTCAGTGGTGGAGTCGAACGAGAGGTTGCCGACATACAGACGATTGCCCATGGATTTTCTCGACTTGTTTGAGCGACTCGCACAGAGATGAAGATCGGGCCGCCCATAGAGTCGCGTTCGGGCTTAGCGAGATCCGGGGGTAGGCCCCCGCCGCACGTCAGGTGCACATGCGCGTCCGAGAAACCGTGTCGAAGCCGAACGCTCCAAGCAGACCGCGAGAGAGTATCGTCGTCGTACGCAGACTCTTCGTGACGAGTCGGTTTTAACCCCGAATGCCGGCCTTCGCAAGCCCACGCCCGAGATGCCCCCCGAGAGCCAGCTCAAACGGACAATTCGCGCATTCACGGCCTTTTCGATGGTCGCGGTCGGGGTGCTGCATTTCGTGAAGCCGGACGGGTTCGTGAAGATCGTGCCGTCCTGGCTACCCGCCCCGCTTTTCCTCGTTCTGATCAGCGGTCTCTTCGAGATCCTCGGCGGCGTGGGGCTCTGCGTTCGGCGCGCTCACCGGCTGGCCGCCTTCGGCCTCATCGCCCTCTACATCGCGGTCTTCCCGGCCAACATCAACATGGCCGTTCATGGAATCCAGCCCGACGGGACGCACATTCCAATCATCCTCCTCTGGGCTCGCCTGCCCTTCC
Organism: Myxococcales bacterium; assembly: GCA_025351875.1. GTDB lineage: Bacteria > Myxococcota_A > Polyangia > Polyangiales > Polyangiaceae > Labilithrix. Next base: position 951 of record JANXVA010000181.1, read on the forward strand.
AGGCGCTCTTCATCGGCGTCGCCTGGTGGCTCTCGCGGTCACGCGTCGAGGGCGGCGCGCGCCCGTGAGCGCTAGGCAGCCATGAGCCCCGAGGACCTCGAGCGCCGCAGGCCCGTCTGGGACGTCATGTCCGACGTGTTCCTCGACACCGAGACGCGCTGGGAGATGCCGCGCATCGCCCTCGCGCTCGCCCGGTCGGGATACTCGGCGGAGGAGCTCGAGGCGATCTGGGAGCACGAGATCGTCCCCGAGTGCGCGTGGAACCTCCTTCAGGTGGCCGGCGAGTGGGCGCTCTTCGTGGTGGACGAGGACCGCCTCACGGAGCGCGCCGAGGGCAAGCGCACGCTGCTCGACCGGATGATGGGGGTCGCCTCACCTCTGGTGGTTGGCTCGCAGTGGCGCGCGATCAAGGCGATGCGCGACATGCTCCTCGGCGTAGCGGCCGAGAGCGACGAGGAGACGCAGGCGGCGCGGACCGCGATGTGGACGGCGTACGTGCACGTGTACGTCGAGGCGTCGCTCGAGCAAGTCCCGTTCCTCGCGACGGACCTGGCCAGCCTGCGGGCCACGGGTGCCACCGAGGCGGAGCTGCTCCGTGCGTGGGAGGAGGTGCGGCCGGTGTTTCGCTCCCTCCTCCTCCGCGACGAACGTGGCGACGAGGAGCGACGCGCGCGCGACGTGCGCGCGGTGATCGCGCGGGCGGCCTCGCGATGAAGTCGCTGTGCCGAGCGCTCCTCGTGATGAACGTCCTCTACTGCCTGCTCGCGGCGTTCCAGGAGGGGGTGCCGGGGTGGCACATGTTCGAGTCGGTCGAGCCGCTCGGCCACGAGCTGCGCGATCGCGACTGGCGCGTCGTCGACGTCCGCGACTATCTCCCACGCGGCGCGAACCTCGTCGACCGCGGCGAGCTCCGGAAGATCGTCGCGTTCGTCTGCGAGAGGGAGCGCGCGCGGGCCCCCTTCCACTACATCGAGCCTGGCACGGGGCTCGACGTCACGCTCGGGGCGGAGGGCAGCGGCCCGAAAGGATGCATTGTACATGCCGACCGCTGAGGGGCTCCGCGCGCGGCTGCGCACGCTCGAGCGCTTCGATGCACACGCGGTGATCCGGTTCTTGCGTCTGTTCGGCGCGGCGCTGGTGGTCGATGTCGTCACCGAGGTCATGGCCGGCGTATGGCACGTGCACACGGGGAAGCTCTATCCCTGGCGAAATCTCGGGATCGTGCCGCTCTACCCCGCGAGCGTGCTCGCGATCGAGTGGGCGCTGCGCGCTGCGGCCGGTCTCATGCTCGTGATGGGCGCTCGCCACGCGAAGGTGCTCTCCGCGGCGGTGCGCATCGCGGCGCCCGGGCTCTTCATCGCGGTGCTCGAGCGCTACTCGAACCACGGCGTGCTCCTCTTCTTGATCGCGTTCTTCCTGACGCTCGCGCCGCTCGACGTGACGGCGCCGTCGTTCGGCGAGCGCGACCAACCCGCGCTCGGACTCGTGCGCGCGCAGCTCGCGATCGTCTACGTGTTCAGCGCGGCGAACAAGCTAGCGCACGGCTTTGCGGGCGGCCACTCGCTCTCCAACCTGTTCGGCAGCGCGCTGCCGCAGGGGGCTACCCAGGTGCTCTCGGTCCTCGTGATCGCGACGGAGCTCGCGCTCCCGCTCGTGCTGCTGCGGTGGCCGCGGGTGGGCCTCGCGGGCGTCGTCGCGATGCATGTCGGTTTCGCCGCGCTCGTTCCGGGTGTTGCGTCCTTCGGCCTGGCGATGATTGCGATGGCCGTTCTCTTCGCCGCGCCTTCACCTTCGAGGCGATCCAGCCTAGCGTTGCCCGGGTGAGCGCCATGACGTCGCGTGCGTCCGTCTGGGGTCTGGTGCCCGCGGACCTCCGCGCGCTCGGCTACCCGCGCGATCCGCGACACCTCTTCGGCCGCTTCCAGCGCCTCCAGACCTGGGACGCAGAGGGACCGGTCCTCTCGCGCGCCGCACGCGAGCTCGCCGAGGCGTCGCTCGACCTGTCGCTGCCGCGCATCGTCGAGGAGGCGCCGTCCCAGGACGGCTCGACGCGCGTCGTCCTCGCGCTCGCCGACGGCGCGCGCATCGAGGCGGTGCACATGCCGCGCGCCGTACGCCGGCCGCGCGTGACGGTCTGCCTCTCGAGCCAGGTGGGCTGCGCGATGGGTTGCACCTTCTGCGCGACCGCCCGTATGGGGCTCGTGCGCAACCTCGAGGCCCACGAGATCATCGGCCAGCTCTTCGCAGTGATGCGCCGCTACGGTCCCCTCTCGTCGGACCAGCTCAGCCTCGTCTTCATGGGAATGGGCGAGCCGCTGCACAACGTCGAGGCCGTCTTGCGCGCGCTCGACGTGCTCTGCGATCCGGCGGGCCTCGGCATCGCGCCGAACCGCGTGACGGTCTCGACCGCCGGACACCTCCAAGGCCTCGAGCGCCTCGCGCGCGCGCGCTACCTCCCGCTCCTCGCCGTCAGCGTGAACGCCGCGACCGACGCTGTGCGGAGGCAGCTGATGCCGATCGACAAGAAGTGGCCGCTCCGCGAGCTGCGCGCGGCGCTCGCAACGTGGCCGCAGCGCCCTCACCAGAAGATCACCCTCGAGTACGTCCTCCTCGACGGCATCAACGACGACCTCGAGAGCGCCGAACGGCTCGCCGCGTGGATCGGCGATCTCCGCCACCTCCTCAACGTGATTCCGTTCAACGCATGGGGCGAGGCAGGCTCGCCCTACCGCGCGCCGTCGGAGGAGAAGGTGCAGGCCTTCGTCGCCCGCGTGCACGAGCTCGGATGCCTCGTCACCGTCCGACGGAGCCGCGGTCGCGACGTCCGCGGCGCCTGCGGAACGCTCGTCGCGACGTAGCGCGACCCGCTCACCGTCACTCCGCGGAGCTGCCCCATCCGATCGCAGGCTCAGGTCGGGGGACGAAAGGTGAGCACGAGGCTGAAGCTCGTCGGTGCCTTCGGCTCGCTGAAGCTGGCGCGCCGCACCGCTACGGCAGGTCGCGACCGACGCCGACGTTCCGTTGTTCGCGGTGAATCATCGCGCCGTTCACCTCCCCGGTCACGCTGACGTCGACGGAGAGGCTCAGAGAGCCCGCCAGCTTCGGCGCGGTCTCGAGGCCGGTGTCCCACAGGATGAGCACCTGCTCGACCGTGAGGAATGGGAGCGACGCCGCCAGCTTCCCCTCGCTCGGCGGCGCGGCGAACGCTCCGCACGCGGGAGCTTCACTCGTCCAGCCGAGCGCCGCGAGCATCATCGACGCGAGCACGACGAGCCGCCGGATGTTCATCACGTGGCCGAGACCGCGGCCGGCTCGAGGGAGGTGACTCCGACACTGTTTGCACGCTTCATCGACGCGCGCCCCACCGCGACGGCGAGCATCTTCTTCACGCGGGTGACTACGCTCTCCTGCACGTACGGGATCCCGTACTTCGCGCAGAGCGCCGCGACCCGCGGCTTGATCTCGCGGTACCGGAGCATGGGGAGGTCGGGGAAGAGGTGGTGCTCGATCTGGTAGTTGAGCCAGAGGTGCGCGTAGTCGACGAGGTCGCCGCCGGTCGCGTAGTTCGCGGACCCGAGCACCTGGCGGACGGCGGACTCCGCCTTCGAGCGCGGACGTGCGTCGAACCGATAGAGATCCTCACCGGTGTGGTTCGGGCCCACGACGAGGAACGTGTGCAGGTTCGTGAGCGCCTCGGCGCCGAGCGAGTTGCAGAGCGCGCTCCCCGCCGCGAGCGGCCCCAGCGGCAAGAAGAGCGCGGGTAGCGCGACGAACTGGAGCAGCGCATACGGCGCGTAGCCGCGAAGCCAGAGCGTGCGCGTGTAGCCGGGAGGCTTTCCGTCGCTCGGCGGTTGGCCGCGCTCGAGCCACGCCTTCACCGTGTTGGGCGCGTAGTAGAAGGAGCGCCACGTGACGGCGAGCAAGCCGAGCCCGGCCAGCTTCACGAGCTCGGGAACGTCCGCGCCGCGGAGCGACTCGGCGTTCCGCTCGATCAGATCCGGGTCGCTGGCCTCGCCGGTGTGCGTGTGGTGGAGAACGTTGTGCTCGTACTTCCACGCCTCGGGGAGCATCCAGTCGGGCCAGTCGAGCATCCGCCGCCAGCCGGTCGCGAAGACGCGACTCGTGTAGCGCGGCGGGATACCGGGAACGCGGTCGTAGCCGCGATGCCCGACGTGATGCATGAGCAACCATCGCGTCGAGCGACCGAGCGCCAGCGCCGCCATGCTGACGGGGTTCGGCACCCAGGCCGTCGCGAGGCCGAGGCAGGTCGCGGCGCGCCCGACCCTCTCGAGCCTCCGGAGGTGACGGACGTCGTCCTCCCCGAGCGCGGCTTCGACGTCGCGCCGGATCGCGCGAAGCTCCCGGAAGAACCCGTCGCAGTCGACGCTGCTCGGATCGAACGGTTTGGTTTGCGTCGTCACGAGGCGGATCCGGACAGCGGACAAAGAAACGCCGCGCCAGGTGGAGACCCAGCGCGGCGAATCGAGCTCAGACCTTGCGCGTCGCGACCGTGCGGTT
>JANXVA010000059.1 GCA_025351875.1 Myxococcales bacterium
CCACGAGGTCGACGAGGAGCTCCGCGAGATCAAGCGCGAGATCATCGAGTCGCGCGGGCTCGTCATCAAGACGAACAACCTGACGAACGCGCTCAGCGCCGACATTCGTTCGATCGCCAAGCGCCAGCAGCAGTACGAGCGACGGATCACCTGGAGCAGCGCCACCTCGTACGTGGTGTTCGTGCTCGTCGTCTTCGCGGCGCTGAAGCTCGCGATGGATGCGCGCATCGACCAGCTCAAGGGCGAGAGCGAGCAGCGCGTGAAGGACCTCGCGCACATGAAGGACGAGCTCAATCGCGCGCAGGCCCGGGAGACCGACCGGCAAACGGCGGACGAGCGCGCGGCGAAGTTCTACGAGCTGGTGAGGCAGGGCAAGCGCACCGATCTCATCACGCAGTGGGAGCAAGTGAAGGGGCAGCCGCTGAGCAAGGCCGAGGCCTTGATGTTCGGCGACGCCGTCGAGCGCGCGAAGAACGAGCTCGCCGGGCAGCTCTACCAGCAGGGAATGGACAAGGTCCGCGTGCAGCGCTGGCAGGAAGCCGCGTCGGCGTTCGAGGAGTCGATCAAGTACCGCGAGGACGCGGCAATCGGGCCGAGCGTTCGCCTCGGGCTCGCCGAGTCGTATCGCCACCTGAATCGCCAGAAGGAAGCGATCCCGATCCTCACGCAGCTCGCCGAGAACGCCGTCGACAAGGAGGTCCACGACGACGCGCTCTACTTGCTCGCGTGGTGCCAGATGGATACGCAGGCCTGGAACGACGCCAAGAACGCCTGGCGCACGCTCATCCGCCGCTTCCCCGAGTCGAAGTTCACCGCCGAAGCGAAGCTGCAGCTGGCCCAGCTGCAGCTCATGCACTGAAGCTGCGCTCCCTCGCTCAGGCTCGTCCGCTCGGTCGCTGCGCTCCCTCGCTCAGGGCACCAGGATCACCTGCACCGCGAGGAGCGACGCGGCGACCGGGACGGCGCGCGCGAGGACGTCGGCGACGCGCAGAGCTCCGCGCGCGGAGGCGACCCACGTGAGGAACGCGACCATCCCGCCGACATACCCGACCGTCAGCACACGCCAGAAGAAGCCGGCGTGCTCGCTCCAGATGACGAGCGCCGGGTCGGGCTCGGGGAAGAGCAGCGCCTGCGCGAGGCGAACGACCGCGTAGAGCCCGGCTGCGGACGTGCACGCAGCCACCGCGGAGAGGCCCGCGCGGACCTGCCACCGCTCACGCACCGGACGGCCGGCCCTCCCCTGCCCCCGCCGCGTGCTCCCTCACCCGCGGACACTCGGGGTCGGGGCCGATGGTGCCGTTCGCGTACTCCGACACGACCTTGCAGCCGCCCTTGCACACCTTGCGAAGCGTGCATGATGCACACGGTTCGGCGGGCGCCGCCGAGTACGCGCGATAGGGCGCGAACCCAGCCTCGTCCGCCCACCCCTTGGCGAGGTCCTCGACGCGCAGCTCGGTCGGCGCGGTGAAGCTGCAGGGCGCGACGCGACCGTCGACGCGCGTGGCGCCCAGCAGATCGCCGGCCTCGCAGCCGAGCACGCCCCAGCGCGCGAGCTCCTCCGGCCGCGACGCGAGGTCGGCATCGGCGGAGAGGAACGGGACGAGCGCGCAGTCGATGCGGATCCGCACGCGGCCCTCGTGCTCGGCGGCGAGCTCGCGCAGGAGCGGTCCCACTCCACGGGCCTGCTCCGGCGAGAGGCGTTTCGCGAGGTAGTCGAGCGCGCGCGCACGGCCCTGCGGCTTGTAGCGGAGCAGCTGGACCTCGGTCGCGCCGAGCGAGGCCGCGCGACGGATCGTCTCCTTCGTGCGCTCGAAGGTGTCACGCGTGAGCACGACGTTCACGCCGACCACGACGCCCGTGCCGGAGAGCTTCGCGATCGCGGACTCCGCGGCCGCCGCGCCGTCGAAGCCTCGGACGCTCTCGTACGCCTCGCTCGCGCCGTCGTAGCTCACGTTGACCTGCGCGAAGGACTTCAGCTGTTCGAGCTTGCGGGCACCGAGGCCGAGACCGCTCGTCGTGACCACCGGCGAGAGCCCTCGGGCGCGCGCTGCACGTGCGAGGTCGCCGAGGTCGTCCCGCAGGGTCGGCTCGCCTCCCCCGAACGCCACGGTGAACACGCCGGCCTTCGCCAGCGCATCGAACGCGCGCTCGATCTCGTCTGCGGGCGGCTCGACCCCGTCTGGCCGAGCGTCGAGGTAGCAGCCCTCGCAGCCCGCGGCGCAGCGTGACGTCACCGCGAGATGCACCTCGATCGGCGGGCTCGGAGTGGCGTCCGCGCCTGCGCGCCAGGCGCGTCCGCCGTCGAGACCGAGCGCGCGCACGCCATCGCGATCGAGCGCCACGAGCGCCGGGATCGTCTCCGTCTTCACCCACGCGCCCCACGGCTCGTAGCGAACGATCATGGGTCACCGCCGTCGTGGGGCGCGTCTTCGGCGTCGCGGGTCTGCCCGACCACGGTGACCGGCTCTACCTTCATGGCTGCGCACACGGCGGCGAGCAAGGCTCCGCCTACCACGGCTCCGAGGAACAGGGTGTCGATGACGCTGCCCACGCTGGAGCAGTTCGCACCGTGGCCGACCCGCACCGCACGCACGTTCGCCACGTCGAGCTCGCGCGGTTCGGTGGTCTCTCGGACGGTCTCTTCGCTCACAGCCCGAATCCCTCCAGGAGCGTCACATCGATCCCCTCGAGGAGGAGAAACGCGGCGCTCAACGCACCCAGAGCGCATAGCGTAGCGCGCCCTGCGCTGGCGGCGCGCGTCTCCCCACCCGCGGCTCCCCAGCCCCGCGCGAGAAGCACCACCGGCACGAGGACCACACCGAACCAGAGGAATGGCCTTGCAGTCTCGGCTTCGTACCCCGACGCCAGCGCTGCCCCGCCGAGCGCCACGTAAGCGGCGTAGGCGAGTGCGAGCTTCCACGTCGACGCGAGCGCCGAGCGCACACGACCGCCCGATCCACGCCGCGCGGCGGCGACGAGCGCGCGCGCTGCGAGCGCGATCATCGCGAGCAGCGCGCCGATCGATGCAAGATGCAAGCTTCGGCGACGGAAGGCGCGGCGAACATCGCTCCCGAGCCGCGGGTCCGCGCGCGTCCCCGCGAGACGGACGGCGGACTCTGCGGCGGTTAGGTCACCGCGGGCGAGGCACAGCGTGACGAGGTCGCGCGCCGCCTTCTGCGCGAGGACGCGCTCGGCCCGCTCGTCCCCGAGGATGCGTCGGAGGAGCGCTTCGCCCTCCATCGGTCGACCGAAGCGATGCGCATAAGCCTCCGCCGCTAGCGCCCATGCCTCGACGCGGACGAGGCCAGGCGGAAACGTCTCGGCTGTGCGCACGAGGTCGTCGATCGCGCGAGGGTCGGACGAGAGCGCGGGATCACGCCTCACTCGCTCGAGCATCGCGAACGGCGCGAGGTCCCCCTCGCCGTGCGCACGCAACATCGCTGCGCGCGCCTCCGCGCGTGGCGCTCGAGGGCTCCCTGGATCCAGCGCGCGCCCCTCGTCGTAGCGAGCGAGGGCACGGCCGAGCTCGAGCGCGTCGTCGTCTCTCTCGGCCTGCCGCAGAATCGCGTCAGCATGCTCTCGCGCCGACTCGCTCGTCTGCGCGAGCGCCTCACTCGAGAGCGTGAGGAGCACGACGAGAGCGGTGGCGAGAGAGTCTCGAAAAAACAGCACGAACGACGGCGCTCGCACCAACGGAAAGCTCCCACGCCCCTCGAGCGTTGTCCATGGTAAGTCGAAATCCCCCTTGAAACGCGCCTCCTCCCATCGAGCCACGCGGCGGTCCGGCGCCCCTGCGATGGTGCTCGTCCTCCTCGCGTGTGCGGGATGCGGGCGGTCCTGCAAGAACGACCACCCGTACGTCCCCTACACGGTGGAAGACGCGCGCGCGCGCGCCGGCGAGGGAACGAACGACGGCGGCGACCTCGGGCTGCCCACGGTGGATGCCGGCCCGCGCCCCACCGCCGAGCCGGCGCTCGTCGCCCCCGCGGGCACGACGACGTGGAAGGTCGATGGCCTCGAGCTCGTCGCCCCACCAGGCCGCGAGCTCCTCTATGCGATCGTTCGGGACTTCGACGGCGACGGGAAGAAGGACGCGCTCGCGCTCGTTCGGCCGACCGCCCCCGCCGGCAAGCCGAACGAGGTTGGAGCGGCGGAGATCATCTCCTACGCGGGCGCCTCTTCGCCGGCGCGTGCGTCGGTCGTCGCGGTCGCACCCGACCCGCGTGCCGAAGCGACGTGCACGCCCATCGCGCGGCTCGAGCGCGTCGGCCCGCACTCTGCGCTCGTCGAGGTTGGGACCTCCTGCTCGCGCGGTCCGTCATCGCGGGCGATGTTCGTGGTTCGGCTCGTCAAGGACCCAGGCGTAGCGTTCGCGATGTCCGTGCTCGACCCGCCGGGCGCCCCGAAGCTCGCGGTCGACGTCGACGGCGAGGACCGCGATCACGATGGGATCGACGACGTCGCGTTGCACGTGACGATCGAGGGCGGCGCGCCGCCCTTCGAGCCCGGGCCGAAGCTCTCTGCGAAGGTCGCCTTCCTCGATCGCTCCGCGGGTCCGAGCCGCGATCCGGACGAGCCCGAGGCGTCGCTCAGGGCGATCGCCGGGCAGCTCGCGGCGCGCGCAGGGAGGCCTCGCGACGCGGCGACCGTCCCGGGCCTCGTGCACCAGATGCGCATGCTCTTCCGCGCGATGTGCGTCGAGGGCGGAGCCCCCAGGCTCTTGAAGCTGCGCGGCTCGGTCAGCGATCCCGCGAACGGCGCCGTCGCGTGCGGGTCGAGCAAGCCGCTCGAGGACGCCGGGATCGCCGAGGTCCGCGCGTTCGTCACGCAGGGTGATGCGCTACGCGCGGTCGCGTCGGCGTCGATCGCACAGCTCGCGCCGGCGACGCGGACCGCGGCGCGCTCCGCCGAGATCGCAAAGCTCCTCGGCGAGGTCGCCCCGCTCGTGCAGGCGCGCAGCACGCGCGTCCTCGGCATCACCTTGCCCACCACGCGCGCGCCCCATCCGGTGTGGGGCTCGCTCGCGTTCGAGCCGAGCGGTAAGCTGCTCGTCCGTGGGCCCTCGGCCGTCTCGCGCGTCGACCCCGAGTCGGGGGAGGCGACGGACGCCGAGCTCCCCCCATGGCCCGCTCAGGTGCTCTCCCCGGACGGAAAGAGCCGCTGGCTCGAGGCCTACAGCGCGTGCGAGGGCGTCGGCCTCCGCGCCACCTTTGCCCCGACCGACGGCGAGAGCGAGATGCGCGACGTCCTCTTGCCGGTGGCGCCGCCGCTCGGCAGCAGGTGCGCAGGCGGCCGAGGCGAGGCGGCGACGACGATTCCGATCGCGTGGGGACCGCGCGGGCTCGAGGCGCTGGTCGCTGGGCTCCCGCTCCTCGTGAGGCCGGAGACCTCGTCGGCCACCGTGATGGCCTCCCCGCTGGGGGAGATGCCGCCCTTCGGCTCTCCGCGTTCGGCAGGCGCTCGCGCGATGGCGATCGCGACGTCGCAAGGCGTGCTCGTGAAGACGACGAAGTCCGCACGCTACCGCGCGCCCGAGCTCGAGCCTTACGTCGACCTCTCGCAGTGCACCACGAACGACGACGCCTCGCGGATCGCCTGCGTGAAGCGCGGTCGCGTGGTGGTCGCCTCGTTCGATCCGCTCTGAGTGACCCTCGGCTACTTGTGGCGCGGCGCGGTCGTGCAGAGCACGTCTTCGGGATCGCGTGTACTCTGCAAACATTGCACACGGGCGTCGTTGCAACGGAGGACGAGGACGCCGTGCGACACGAGCGTGGCCAACGAGACGCCCGCGCGTGACGTGACCGCGCGCTGCGGGGTCTTGTCGTCGCACCCCCCGGCCATGAGCAGATCGATCTGACGACCGTCGGCCACGATCTCGACGCGGTTGAGGCGTCTGTCTGCGCCGCTGTCCATCGAGAGGACGATCGGCTTCAGCCTGGTCGCGAGGTCGCTCGCGTACACCGGGTCGGCGGCGACGTCGTCGGGGTGCGGCGCGCGCATCGCGATCATGTACGCGATGGCCTTCTGCTGCACCTCGATCGACATTCCCGAGCCGACCATCGTCTGCGGGCGCGGAATGGGGCGCTCCGGCAGGGGGATGGCCTGCGGCTTCGGGCCGGCTTCGTCGCTCGGGGAGGCGACCGGTGCCGCCCCGCCCTCGCGGGCTGCCGCCGAGGCACTTGCCGCTCCGCTTGTCCCCGAAGCCCCTTCTTGCTTGTTGTCGCAGGCCGACGCGAGCAAGATCACGGTCACGATGCCGAGCCAACGCATGCGGGCGACTTAGCATGCTCCGCTCGATTTATCGAAGTGCTTACGTCGTCGCTCTCGTCTACATGGCGACCGATGCGCGAGCCGAGGGGCCCGTCGCGAGCGACGTGAAGGCGTCGATGCAGTGCGATCGCGCGAGCGAGCCGGGGCGTGTGCGCTGCACCGTCGAGGCGCGCATCGAGGGCGGACGGACGCTCGCGTGGGCGGACGTCGAGATCCTTTCGCTGCCGGACTTCGCCTCGGCGCTGAAGGGTCGAATCGGCCCGCAGGACGCGCTCTCCCGCGACGCGACGGGGACGAAATGGGCGCTCGGTCTCGTCGCGCGGCGCTCTGGCCAGGGAGAGGCGCGGGCGCGCGTGCGCGTCGTCGCCTGCGAGGCGGCGCGCATCGGCCCGGTCGAGGCCGACGCCGGTCCGCCCCCGCCGCCGCTTCGCTGCGCCCCGGTCACCGTGCTGGTGAAGGCTCAGCTGGTCGTCGGGGGCTAGCCCGAACAGCCGCTTTGTTGGCTGTATTTTCGGTGCTTGGTACGAAATCGGGATGCACCTCCCGGGGCGCCTCAAGGCGACGACGCTCGGCGATCTGCTCGGTGCAGTCCATCGCGAGCAATCGACGGGCACGCTCGAGCTTACCGAGCAGAGCGGACGGATGCACCGCATCCACCTCGCCGCCGGCCTCGTTCTGGCGGTCGAGCTCGATCGAGCGACGGCCTCGCTCGCCGAGATCCTCCGCCGTCAGGCCGAGATCGACGAGGACACCCTCCGGCGATCGCTCCTCCGCGCGATGGCCTCGCGCCGCCTGCACGGTGAGGTGCTCGTGCGCGATTTTCACCTCTCGCCGTCCGTCGTCGGCCGCGCGCTTCGCGTTCAGGTCATGCTTCGGCTCCAGATCCTCGAGGAGCTCGGCGACGCGCAGATCACCTTCCGCGTCACCGTGAAGCCGCCGCGCGGCGCGCTCGTCGACGAGCCGCTCCTTGCGCCCGAGTTCCTCGCCGGACGCAAGCGCCTGCGCGATCGCGCCGCCGAGGCCCGGAGCGGCACGTACCGCGCAACCGCCTCGAGCGGGATGCCCGGGGGGTGGGATCCCGCCCGCGCGAGCGCCTACCGCGCGCTCGGCGTGACGTTCAATGCGGACCCGAGCGAAGTGAAGCAGGCCTACCGCCGCCTCGTCCGCACGTACCATCCGGATCTGCACCCGGAGGCCTCGCACGACGAGCGCAAGTCGCTCTCCTCGCGCTTCGCCGAGGTCACGGCCGCCTACCGCACGCTCGTCGCTTGAGGTCCTCGCGGGGCTCCGCCACCGGAGATCCTCAGCGGGTCAGAGCGAGACGCCGACGAAGACCGGTTCGTTCTCGAGCGTCACGCCGAAGGTCGCTCTGACGCCGTCGCGGATCGCGCGCGCCAGAGCGAGCAGATCGGCGGTCGTCGCGCCGCCGCGGTTCGTGAGCGCGAGCGCGTGCTTCGAGGAGATCGCGACGGGGCCCATGGCATAGCCCCTGGGGAAGCCCGCGCGCTCGATGAGCCACGCCGCGCTCACCTTGGAGCGCCCGTCCGCTTCGGGGAACACCGGCAGCGAGGCCTCTGTGCCGAGCGCAGAAGCGACGCGCTCGCGCAGCTGCGAGAGGCTCTCACCATCGAGGATCGGGTTGGTGAAGAACGAGCCCGCGCTGGTCGAATCAGCGTCGGCCGGGTCGAGGACCATCCCCTTGCCTCGACGCAGCGCGATCACGGTCTCGCGAACGCGGGCGAGCGGTGCGCGCTCCCCTTCGCGAACCCCGAGCGCGCGCGCGAGCTCCGCGTAGCGGATGGGCGCGCTCTCGTTCCCCTCCTCGAATGCGAACGTCACGCTGAGGATGACGCGGTCGTCACGGCCACGGAACGCGCTGTTCCGGTACGAAAAACGGCACGCGGCGTGATCGACCTCGGTGATCTGTCCCGACGCGCGGTCCCAGGCGCGCACGCCCACGATGGTCTCGCTCACGTCCTGCCCGTACGCGCCGACGTTCTGCATCGGCACCGCACCGACGAGGCCCGGGATGCCCGCGAGGCACTCGACGCCCGTGAGGCCGTCCGCGACGCAGCGCGCGACGAGGTCGTCCCAGGGCTCACCCGCGAGGGCGGTGAGGTGGCGTACGGGCCTGCCGCCCGGCGCGGTCGCGCGCTCGCTCGCGATCCCCCGGGTGCTCATGCGCAGGACGGTGCCGTCGAAGCCCTCGTCGCCGACCACGAGGTTGCTTCCGCCTCCGACCACGAGGAGACGGCCTCCTGTCCCGTCGATTTCGCGGACCGCCTCGATGAGGTCCTCCTCGCGATCCGGCGCAATCACGCGCCGCGCCGGCCCGCCGAGCCCGAGCGTCGTCATCGAAGCAAGCGGAAGGTTCTCGACGACGCGCACGGAACCCATTAACCCCGGAAGCGCCCGCGACGCCAACGTTTCGCCAGAATCCCCTTGCCCGAGCCCCTCGTCCCCCTCCCCATCGATCCCGTCCTCCCGGACGTCCTTCGCGCTCTCGCCGCGTCGACTTCGCTCGTGCTCGAGGCGCCACCGGGTGCCGGCAAGACGACGCGCGTACCGCGAGCGATGCTCGACGCGGGGACGTTCGCCGGCGAGATCGTGGTGCTCGAGCCCAGGCGGCTCGCGGCGCGGCTCGCAGCGCGGCGCGTCGCCGACGAGCTCGGTGAGCGTGTCGGCGAGACCATCGGGTACACCGTCCGCTTCGAGGACGCGTCGAGCGCACGGACGCGTGTGCGCTTCGTGACGGAGGGCGTGCTCACGCGACGCCTGCTCGCCGATCCGCAGTTGCGCGGGGTGTCGGCTGTGCTCCTCGACGAGTTCCACGAGCGTCACTTGCAGGGCGACGTCGCGCTCGCGCTCCTCAAGCGCATGCAACAGACGACGCGCCCCGACCTCCGCGTGATCGCGATGTCGGCGACGCTCGACGCCGGCCCCGTCGCCGCGTTCCTCGGCTGCAGCGTGGTCCGCTCGGAGGGAAAGCGCTTCGACGTGGCGCTCGAGCACCTCGCAGCACCGGACGATCGCAAGCTCGACCTCCAGGTCGCCTCCGCGGTCCGCGCGCTCGTCAACGCCGGCCTCGACGGCCATGTGCTCGTCTTCCTGCCGGGCGCCGCGGAGATCCGACGCGCGACGGAGGCCTGCGCGAAGCTCGCCGCCGAGAACGATCTCGCGCTCGTCCCGCTCCACGGCGATCTGCCGCCCGCCGACCAGGACCGCGCAGTCGGGCAGTCGTCGAGGAGGAAGATCATCCTCTCGACGAACGTGGCGGAGTCGAGCGTCACCATCGAGGGCATCGTCGCCGTCATCGACAGCGGGCTCGTTCGCGTCGTTCGCCACGCGCCATGGTCGGGGCTCCCCGCGCTCGCCGTCGAGAAGACGAGCCGCGCATCGGCGACCCAGCGGGCAGGCCGCGCGGGGCGTACGCGGCCCGGTCGCGCGCTCCGCCTCTACACGAAGGCCGACTTCGACGCGCGGCCCGAGCACGAGACGCCGGAGATCCTCCGCGTCGACCTCTCGCAGACCGTCCTCGAGCTCGCCGCCTCCGGCGCGCGCGCGCGCGAGGTCGTGTGGCTCGACCCGCCGAAGGCCGATGCGCTCTCCGCCGCAGAGGAGCTCCTCGGGCGACTCGGGGCCATCGAGGCGAGCGGCGCCATCTCCGAGATCGGGCGACGGATGCTCGCGTTTCCGCTCCATCCGCGTCAAGCGCGCATGCTCGTCGAGGCCGAGCGACGCGGCGTGGGCGACGACGGCGCAGTGCTCGCCGCGCTCGTGGGCGAGCGAGATCTCCGCGCCGGTGCAAAGACGCGCTTCGATCAGGCTGGGGGTCCACGCTCGCTCGACGTCGCGACGGAGACGAGCGATCTCCTCGGTCTGCTCGACCGCTTCCGCGAGGCCGAGGACTCGGGCTTCGCCGCACACGCGATCCGCGCGATCGGGCTGGATCAGGGCGCGGTGCACGCCGTCGAGCGCGCGCAGAAGCAGCTTCGGCGCATCGTGCGGCAGCGCTCCCAGGCGGCCAAGGCACCCGAGACCCCGAAGGCCGCCGACGAGGCGCTCCTCATCGCCGTGCTCGCGGGCTTTCCTGACCGCGTCGCGCGCCGGAAACGTTCGGGCTCGCGCGATCTCGCTCTCGCGCAGGGCAGCACCGCCGAGCTCGCCGAGACGAGCGCCGTGCGCGACGCGCCGTGGATGGTCGCCGTCGACGCCGAGCTCGTGCGCGGCAAGACGCTGGTGCGGGTCGCGAGCGGCATCGAGCCCGAGTGGCTCATCGAGCTCTTCGAGGATCGCATTCGCGAGGTCGCCGACCTGTCCTTCGACGACGCGAAGGGCGCCGTCATCGGCGGTTCGAAGATGCTCTACGACGCGCTCGCCATCGCCGAGTCGCCGGGGTTCGACAGGAACGACGCGAAGGTCGCCGACCTCCTCTTCGAGCGCGCGAAGGCACGCGGTGCGCGGTCACTCCTCGCGAGCGAGTCGCTGTCTCGATGGCTCGCACGAGCGCGCTTTGCCGCTTCGCAGGACGAATCCCTGCGAGCGCCGACCGACGAGGACGTGTTGCACGCACTCCGCGCGCTGTGCGTCGGCAAGACGACCCTGCGCGAGGTGGAGCAAGGAGATCTCCTTGGCACGCTGCGCAGCGCGATCGGCGCGTTCGCGAAGATCGACGAGCTCGCGCCCGAGCGGGTGAAGCTCGCGAGCGGCCGAACGGCGGAGATCGCCTACGAGGAGGGCAAGCCGCCCTGGATCGAGTCGTACCTCCAGGACTTCTTCGGCACGAAGACGAACCCGCACGCCGGCCGCGTCCCGGTCGTTCTCCACCTCCTCGCGCCCAACAAGCGCGCCGTCCAGGTGACGACGGACCTCGCGGGGTTCTGGGAGCGCCACTACCCGGCGATCCGGAGGGAGCTGATGAGGAAGTACCCGAGGCAGGCATGGCCTGAAGAGACGTCCATAGCGGTCCCGATGAAGCCCCCGCGCCAGCGTCGCTAGGGAGCCCTCTCGTCTCCTCGTGCCGTGCCCGTGCCCGATCTCGAAACGCGAGAAACGTTCGAGCCGTGCATCCGGATCGCCCCTCCCGGCGAATTCATCTTCGAGGACGCAAGACGGCGCCGAGAGGCTGGTTCCGCAGGGATCCAGCGGGCGCCGACGAACCCCTCGAAACACGCCGCTCGCTCGCCGCGCGGTGCGCTTACTCACGCCTCGGGAGGAACACGCCATGAAGAACATCGTCCGCTCGCTCGTCGTCCTCAGCACGTTCGCCACGCTCGCCGCCTGCAACGTCGACTCGTCGCAGCCGCACGTAGAGGAGAAGGACAAGGCCACAACGCCCGCCGCCGCGAACGACCCGATGGCTGCCTCCAAGGATCCGATGGCGCCCGCGCCCACGCCGTCCGCGGGCATGGCGATCGTGCGTGTGATTCATGCCTCCGCCGATGCGCCGGCCGTCGACGTCTACGTCAAGGGCTCGGACACGCCGCTCGTCACCGGGCTCGCATACGGCCAGACGTCGGGCTGGCTCGAGGTGCCGCCGGCCGCCTACGAGCTCGAGCTCCGCGCCGCGCCCTCGAAGTCGACCGACCCGATCGCCTACAAGACCGGCGCGCTCGCCATCGCGGCTGGCGCCAAGATCAGCGCCGTCGCCGCGGGCCTCCTCGGCTCTCAGGACGCCGACTCGGCCTTCCGCGTCGTGCCGGTCGTCGAGGGCTTCGGCCCGGCAGTCCTCGGCAGCGCGCGCTTGCGTGTCCTCCACGCCGGCTCGGACGCGCCGAGCGTCGACCTCGACGTCGGCAACGACAATCCCGGCAAGCCGGAGATCAGCGGGCTCGCGCGCTTCGACGACACCGGCGCCGAGGGCGTCGCGCTCCCGGCCGGGCGCGCCCTCGCGGTCGGCATCGCGCTCGGCGGCGCCCGCGTCACCTCGTTCACCACCCCGAAGCTCCCCGAGGGCGCGAACGTGCTCGTCATCGCCACCGGCCTCCTCGGCAAGCTCGCCCGCGAGCGGGACGGCTTTGCTCTCCTCGCCGTCGGCCCCAACGGCAGCATCGGCTTCGTGAAGCAGGACCCGCGCGTCTACGCGCTTCACGCCTCTCCCGATGCACCCCGCGTCGACGCGTTCGTCGGCAACGCGGAGATCGTCGACAACATCGGCTTCGGCGAGCTCTCGAAGCCCATCCAGGTCCAGCCGGGCAGCGTCACGATCGACCTGTTCGCTCACGCGGACGGCTCGACGCGCCCCGCGAGCGAGCCCGCGGCGAAGTCGAGCACGCCGACGCTCGAGGCGGGTGAGCGGTACCTCACGATCGCGACGGGCTTCCTCTCGGGCTACGGCGGCAAGCCGATCCGCCTCGAGTCGTACCGCGAGGGCTTCGCGCTCGACACGGGCAAGGCGCAGCTCCGCGCGATCCACTCCTCGCCGGATGCTAGCGAGGTCGACATCGGGCTCGCGGGAGCGACGAAGATCGATCCGGTCCTCTTCGCGGGTCTCGCGTTCACGAAGGCCTCGGCCGAAGAGGGCCTCGGCGCGAACGCCGGTCACCTTCCGATCGGCCTCACCCCCGCAGGATACAACTCCACGCTCGTGGCGCGGTTCACGGTCCCGGCAGCGAGCACCCAGCGTGCGTTCGTCGTCGCGGGCGGCTCGTTGAGCGCGCACCTCGGCCAGAGTTTCCGCCTCCTCGTCGTCGACACAGCGGCGACGCCGTGGACTGCCTCTACGGTCCTTCCGCACTGACGGGCGCGGGAGACTCTTGTCCCGCGTTCGACTTCCTTCGCTTTATGCTGCGTCATCACCGATCCGATCCCCTGCCTCAGCCGTAACCCACGTGTCCCCCCTCCTCCCCCGTATCGCCGCAGGCGACCGCAGCGCGATCCGCGAGTGCATCGCGCGATACGGCGGGTTGGTTTGGTCACTCGCGCGGCGCGCCGCGCACAACGATGCTGAGGATGCCGTGCAGGAGATCTTCCTCGACCTCTGGAAAAGCGCTGCGCGGTTCGACGAGACCGCTGGCACCGAGGTCACGTTCGTGGCCACCATCGCCCGCCGGCGCCTGGTCGACCGCCGCCGCAAGCAGCAGCGCCGTCCCGAGACCGAGTCGCTCGGCGAGGGGTCGACCGAAGCACGCGCGGTGCACGCGACGAGCGCGCCCCCCGAGCTGGGCGCCGAGGCCGCGCTCGCGGTGCGGGCGCTCGATCAGCTCAGGCCCGAGCAGCGACAGGTCCTCATCCTCACGACGTGCCACGGTCTCTCCCACGAGGAGGTCGCCACGTCGATGAACATGCCGCTCGGCACCGTGAAGGCGCATGCGAGGCGCGGCCTCATCCGCGTTCGCGAGGCCCTGGGCGAGCTACCGATCGGCGCTACGATGGAGGTTGCGCGATGACCGCTCCGAACGAACGCCTCCTCGAGCTGCTCGCCGATCGCGCGGCGGTCGGCCTCTCTGCGCGGGAGCAGATCGAGCTGGCCGAGCTCCTCGTCCACGCGCAGGAGGTCGACGCCGGCGCCTTCGACAGAGCAGCCTCCGCGATCGCCCTCGCCTCGGTCGGCCGCCTCGAGAAGATGCCCGCCGGGCTCGCCGAGCGGCTCGAGCAGGCCGCGCACGGAGCGCTCGAGTCGCGTCCCGCGTCCGACTTCATGCGGACGCGCGAGCTCGACAAGCTCGCTCCGCCGCTCGTGTCCACGCAGATCGATCCCGTCTCGATCCAGTTCGAGGCCGGGACGTTCGACTCCAAGAAGACGCAGGCGATGGGCGAGCGCCCGGTGTCCACGCCCTCGCGGTCCCTGTCGGAGACGGCGCCCGCCGAGTCGATTGCGACGATGCTGCGCCCCGTGGACGACGGCAGAGCGCGCTCGCCGCAGCGCCTCGGCGCAACGAGCCCAGTCCCGTTCCGCTCCTCTTCGGCTCCGAGGCTCGCGCCCTACCCGACCACGTCGAGCCCGCCCTACGGGCCGACGTCCACGGCGCCGCCCTCGAACGTCGTTCCGTTGCTCGTCTCCGAGCGCGCCCGGCGAGGAGGCCCGTCGCGCGTGCTCGCGATCGGCGGATGGGTCGCGGCCGCCGCGTGCCTCCTGCTCGCGATCGGTGCGTTCGTGCTCCGCGCGGCGCCGGGCCCCGTCGTCACGCTGCCCATCCCGACGCCCACGACGACGGTTGTACCTTCCGCGACGGTCCCCGCGCCGAGTCCTATGACCGTCGCATCGATCTCACCCGCCGAGCTTCGCGACAAGCTCCTCGCCAACGAGGGCTCGTCGCGGGCCGAGTGGACGCCCACGAAGGATCCGCTCGGCAAGGCCGCGACCGGCGAGGTCGTGTGGAACAAGGAGCTGCAGAAGGGCACGATGCGCTTCAGTGGGCTCGCCAAGAACGACCCGACACGCGCGCAGTACCAGCTCTGGATCTTCGACAAGACGCGCGACGAAAAGTACCCCGTCGATGGCGGCGTGTTCGACGTCGACTCCGAGACGGGGGACGTCATCGTGCCCATCCGCGCGACGCTCGCGGTGAACGCGCCCGTGCTCTTCGCGGTCACACTCGAGAGGCCCGGCGGTGTCGTGGTGTCGAAGCGCGAGCACATCGTCGTGACCGCGAAGATGCCTGCGGGCTGAGTCGCTCAGGCGACGCGCGCGAGGATTCGTTCCACGCCGCGCGCCGCTTCGTGCATCCGGCCCACACGCGTCCCGAGCGCGGCGAGATAGATCGTGCCGAGCGACGATGGGACGGCCTTGGACATCACGTCCGTGCCGCGCGTGAGACGCTCGCAGAGCTCGCTGACCTCGCCGCTCGCGACCGGCTCGGCGAGCGCGCCGAGGATGGCGAGCTCGCGCACCGATCCCATGCCGCTGATGACGAGGCCGGTCGCGTCGATGACCGCGATCGACGAGACCTGGCTTCGCTCCTTCACCGAGGCGAGAAGGAGGCGAAGGGCCTCGTCTTTGTTCGAGCTGCGCGTCGTCCGTCGTTCCGTCGTCATGGCGAACCTCTGGATCGGGGTTACGCCCGCACCGGCCCGCGGGCCAAATTCCGTGGCTTCGGGAGGGCTCGCATGGCACACCACGCGAAGATGGCTCCTCGCTCACGCCGCATCGCTGCCCCCCTCGCCTGGACCGTGATCGCGAGCCTCGCGCTCGCCGCGGGCCAACTCGCAGCCTGTGCCAGCACCTCCACGAGCGATGCGACCGGAGGAAACGAGGCAGGCAGCGACGGTTCCACCAAGGCCGATGGCTCGGGCGCCGACGACGGGGCGACCACGAGCGCCGACGCAGGCGGTGTACCGACCATCATCGATGGCCCAGGTGAGGCGGGCGCCGAGTGCGCGTTCAATCGCGACTGCCACGCAGCGCTGCGCTGCGAGTGCACCGAGAGCGCGGGCTGCGCGTGCAAGCCCGGAGCACGAGGCACCGGGCAGAACGGCGTCAGCGTGTGCAGCGACGGCAACGCCTGCGCGAGCTCCGTCTGCACGGAAGGCCCGCCTGACTCCGGCTCGTTCTGCTCCGACGAGTGCAAGACGTCCGCGGACTGCGCCGGCCAGCTACCCGTCTGCTCCGACATCGCCTTCGTCGGACGCATCTGCATCCGCCAGGCGCCGCAGTGAGCGGCCCGCCGCGAACGGCTACTTGAGCGCGCTGCCCGCGGGATGCGGCGGTGCGGGCGCCGGCTTCGGCACTTTCTTCGCCGACGCCGACGCCGACGCCGACGCGGACGCCGAGCCGCTCGCCGACGCAGACAACGCGGACAACGCGGACGCCGCGGCGCTCGCGGACGTCGGCGCGCCGCTCGATGCGCTCCCGGATGCAGCGCCCGTCGCAGGGGCAGCCGATGCCGACGGCGCGGGCGCAGGCGCCGACCGCTCGAGCCCGAGCAGCGCCGGCTTTCGCCAGATGATCACCGCGATCCCGCAGGCGGTCACCAGGAGGAGCATCGCCATGAACGCGATGAGCTTCTGCATCGCCGACGGTCCGCGCCGGCGCATGACGATCGTCGGGGTCTTCGCGCGTCGCATGCTCACCGGACGATCGGGCATCCGCATCGTCATTTGCCCCTGACGCCCCTGAACCGGAAACGGCTGTGGCGTGAACGGTGGCGACGTAGGGTACGGGCCCGAGCTCGGATGCGGTGCCGACACGCCGTGCGGGCCCGAGGGGTGCGCGGCCTGCAGTTGAGGATTCGACGACGGCGGCCCGCCCGCAAACGGCGGAGGCACCCCCGGCTTGAGGGGCATCGTCATCTTCGGCGGCGCCGTGGGGACCGTGTCCGTATCGCTCGCGACGATGACTGCGGGCGCGTTCGGGTCCTCGACCGGCGCGCGGGTCGGCGGAATCGTGCGGGGACGAGCCGACGAGTAGGTCGCGCTCGATTGCCCGGACGACTCACCGACGCGGAGGCTGTTGTCCAGCGCGGCGCCGTCCGCTTCGAGGCTATCGAGGAGGTCGTCCGAACCCTTCTCGATCGCCGCTCCCGAAGAGAGCTCCTCGTATTCGAGCGGATCCCCGAGCGCGGCATGGAGCGCGTCGAAGTCGACCGGCGCAGCCGCGTCCTCCTGAACCGTCGCGGCCGCCGCGGGGCTCGCACCGGAAGCCCTACCGAGCCCCGGTTCGGTCCCGACCCGCTTGGGGTCGAGATCGGTGTCCTCTCGCTCGGCTCCCATCCTTCGGGGAAAAGCCTAACACCGCTTGCCCACACTGCGCATCATCGAGTCGGAACTGGCTACTCGAAGCCGACATCCTCGGGCCGAGGGCCAGCCGCGGGGCGAGCAGGCTTCGGCGGGGGGCTGGTCGGCGCGGTGTGGGTGCTCGCCGCCTGGGCAGAAGTGACGGCCGCCGCACGGCCCGAGCCAAGCGGCGCGCCGGGCGGACGGGTCGCCGCGGCCGGGGCGGCTGGCGCGGACGCGGCGGGAGCGGCGGCCGAGAGCGGAGCCACCGGGTGGACCATGGGCCCGCTTGCGGCGGTGGCTGCCACTCCGGTGGCCGACACCTCGGCGGCGGTCGGCATCGGTTGCGCGGGCGTCGGGCCGGGCGGCGGCGCCGCCGTGACCGCCGCGTGCTTCGCCCACGGCTTCGTCACGAGCAGCGCCGCTCCGCCGACGAGCAAGACTGCGAACGCCGCTGCGCCGACGAGCGGGAGCACGAGAGCGCGCTCGGGCGGACGCGTGCGGGCTTCGCCCGAGACCGGCCCGGTCCCGCCGCTCCCGGTCGAGACCCCGTGCCCGCGGGGGAACACGATCTCCTGGTTGACCGCGTCGTACGGGGCGCCGCTGGTGGGCGGCACCACGAGGGGCTCGCGCTGCGCGAGCGCCGCGCGAACGGCGTCGTCCTGCGGGGTGAACGCGGGGCCGTCATCGATCGCAGTGCCGTTCATCGCGAGGCGCTGCGTGA
Organism: Myxococcales bacterium; assembly: GCA_025351875.1. Classification (GTDB taxonomy): domain Bacteria; phylum Myxococcota_A; class Polyangia; order Polyangiales; family Polyangiaceae; genus Labilithrix. The sequence goes on from JANXVA010000059.1 coordinate 17,648, forward strand.
ATCCTGCGCCGGCGCTCGCGCGCGTCTCGGCCGCGCGATCGACGATCGGCTTCGGCCCCGAAACGGACGCCGCGCGAGCGGCGGCCGCGAACGCGCGCCCGGTCTCACCGCCGGGCTCGCTGAGGAGCGTTGGAGCGATGCCCATCGCGGTCGGCCCCTGGGCATATGCCGCAGCGACGCCGGAGTCCGACGCACCGTGACGCACCGTGGGTGGAAGCTGCCCTTCTCGCGCGAGCGCCGACGGCGGGATCATGCCCACCTCGGTCCGACCACCCGACATCGGGCCCATCGGCGCCGACGACTCCGTGCCCGCGAGCGGATTCGCCGACACGGTGTTCGGCGCGGGAGACGTGAGGACGTTGACGGCGGTGGCCGATTTCGGAGCGGCCTCGTCGTCGCGCAACATGCGCTGGAGCTCGCTCGCGAACGAGAAGCAATCGCGCGGGCGATCGTGCGGGTCCTTGGCGAGCGAGGACATCACGAGCCGCTCGAGCGGTGCGGGCACGGCGACGAACCGAGAGAGCTGCGGCGGCTGCAGCTGCGCGTGAGCCGCGCCGATGGCGTATGCGTCGCCGACGTCATCGAACGGACCACGCCCCGCGAGCATCTCGTAGAGGACGAGACCGAGCGAGTAGATGTCGGTGGCCGGCCCGAGCTCGCCGCCGAAGACCTGCTCGGGCGACGCGTAGCGCAGCGTGCCGATGAACTTTCCCTGCGTGTGGCTCTCCTTGCGATCGAGCAGGCGCATGATCCCGAAGTCGAGGAGCTTCGTGGTCGTCGTCCCGTTCGCGTTGCTATGCAGGAAGATGTTGTCCGGCTTCACGTCGCGATGGATGACGGAGTTCTCGTGCGCATGCTCGAGGGCATCGAGCACGTCGATCGCGATCCGATAGCAATGCGAGAGCTCGAGCGAGCCCTTCTTCTCGATGAGGAAGCGGAGGTTCCTCCCGGTGAGCCGCTCCATCACGTAGAACGGCATGCGGGCGGCGTCGGTGGTCATGCCGGCCGTCACGACGTCGACGATGTTCGGATGCTGCAGCCTCGCGAGAGCGCGCGCCTCGGCGGCCATACGCTTCGCGAGATCCTCGCGCGAGACGAGCTGCGGATGGAGCGTCTTGAGGACGTAGCGCTTGCCGACCGTGACGTCCTCGACGTCATAGACGGAGCCCATCCCGCCCGTGGCGAGATGGCGCACGACGCGGTAGACGGTGCCCGCCAGCTGCTGGCCGGGGGCGTATTGAGCGGGGTCCCCCACGGTTTGTTCATTTTCGCAGGGTCGACGGGGGGCGTCCAGGGCAATGGCCTGAGGTGCGTAGGGCGCGGGTTTTCCGCTACAGGCGAAGGACTCAGTAGGCGAAGACGGCGACAATCGGCCGCCTCCACTCCTAGAGCGGTGCGTCCTCGTCTCGATCGAGGCAACGGAGCCGATCGCTCGCGACCTCCTCATACCTCCACCCCGACTCGGGACAGCGGAGGATGCCCGCAGCGTCTGGCTCACCGAGCCGATTGCCGTGTCGGCTAATCCAGCCGACCTGCCGGGCAGGCACGCCGACCATGAGCGCATAATCTGGAACGTCACCTTTCGTGAGCAAGGCCCCCGCGGCGATGAACGCGTAGCGTCCGATCGTCGTCCCGCACACGATCGTCGCGTTCGCGCCGATGGTTGCTCCGCGCCTCACGCGCGTAGTCTCGTATCGACCGCGCCGCGGGATCTCCGAGCGCGGATTGCTGACGTTGGTGAAGACGCAGGACGGCCCGCAGAAAACGTCATCGTCGAGCTCCACGCCCTCGTAGACTGCGACGTTGTTCTGGAGCTTCACGTTGTCTCCGATGCGAACGCCCGCTCCGACGAAGACGTTCTGCCCAAGAACGCACCCCCTGCCGAGGGTGGCCCCGCTCGACACATGGGTAAAATGCCAGACCTTCGAGCCTGCGCCGATGCTCACGGGCTCGTCGACGACGGCAGTCGGATGGACGAAGTACGCCTTCTCGTCGGTCATCGACCCCTCACGTGAGCAAAGGATGGTGAAGACCAGAGCCCAACGAAACCGGCGCGCCCCGAAGCCGGTGAACGAGCTCGATCGATGGCCGCGCCTCCCGAAGACCGAACCCCTTCCCTGCGAGTGTCATCGCGTAGACACGGGTGTGTAGATCGTCGAATCCGTCCGAGAACTCGACTTCGGTGCCGTCCACGGCAATCGAGCGAAACGTCGACTTTGCGCCGGCGGCCGCGGCTTGGGGCAGGTCCCCGGCGTTGACGGAGAGGAACCATCGGACGCGGGCCCGCTCGAGCTCGAGGTAGCCGGCCATGCGACGGCTCTCGCTCACGTGAACCTGCGCTTCCTCGACCGAGCCGAACATCCAGAGCAAGAGGTCGAAGAAGTGAATACCGATGTTCGTCGGTATGCCGCCCGACTTCTCGAGCTGGCCCTTCCACGAGACGTCGTACCAGGGCCCTCGAGCAGTGACATACGTCAGGACGACGTCGTGCTTCGAGCCCTTCGCCTCTGCGGCGATCTCATCGCGCAGAGCGATGAGCTTGTCGTGGGCGCGGAGGTGCAAGATTGTCCAGACTCGGTGGCCGCTCTCGTCCTGGAGCTCTTCCAGCGCGTCGAGATTCCACGGGTTGATAACGACGGGCTTTTCGCAGATGACGTCCGCCTTGATCCTGAGGCCCAGACGGCAGTGTGCATCATGCAGGTAGTTCGGCGAGCAGACCGTCAGGTAGTGGACCTTAGCGTCCTCCCCCATCCGCCGGAGCTTCTCGAGGTAGCGGTCGAAGCGCTCGATCTCCGTGAAGAACCGCACGTCGAAGCTGTAGTGGTCGAGCCCGCCGACCGAGTCGTGCGGATCGACGGCTGCCACGAGTCGATTTCCAGTGTCGCGAATTGCCCGAAAGTGTCGGGGTGCAACGAAGCCAGCCGCGCCGGTGAGCGCGAAGTTTCTCACCACGACTTCCAGGGCGCTTTTCCAGAGTCCCAGAGCGTCTCGAGGAGCTTCAGCTCGCGGACGGTGTCGACGCACTGCCAGAACTCCTCGTGCCGGTAAGCCATGAGCTGGCCCTCCCGCGCGAGCTCCTCGAGGCCGTCGGCCTCGAGGATCGCCTTGTCGCCGTCGAGGTACTTCAGGATCCCTGGCTCGAGAACCATGAAGCCGCCGTTGATCCAGCCCTCGCCGATCTGCGGCTTCTCGGTGAACTCCTTGATGCGATCGCCTTCGAAGACCAGGCCGCCGAAGCGAGCCGGCGGACGCACCGCGGTCACCGTCGCGAGCTTGCCGTGCGCCTTGTGGAAGGCGAGCAGCTTGCGGAGATCGACGTTCGAGAGACCGTCGCCGTAGGTGAGGAGGAACGTGCCGTCGCCGACGATGCTCGCGAGCCGCTTCACGCGACCGCCGGTCATCGTCGCCTCGCCGGTGTCCATCAAGTGGACCGTCCAGTCGTCGTGCGCGTCGCTGTCGTGCGAGGTGACTGCGCCGTCCTTGAGGCGAACCGTCTTGCTGCCTGCCAGCGCGTGGTACTCGAGGAACCACCGCTTGATGAAGTCGCCCTTGTAGCCGAGCGCCACGACGAACTCGTGGAAGCCGAAGCTCGCAAAGTGCTTCATCAGGTGCCAGAGGAGCGGCCGACCACCGACCTCGACCATCGGC
>JANXVA010000076.1 GCA_025351875.1 Myxococcales bacterium
CCATCGACCTCCTGAAGATCGCCGGCAACACGTACTGGTCGAGCGGCGGTGACTGGAACGTGCCCCTCGTGGTGATGACGCCCGTGGGCGCCGGCATTTGCGGCAGCATCTACCACTCGCACTCGTTCGACGCGCAGGCGACGCGCATTCCCGGCTGGAAGATCGTGATGCCGTCGAACCCGCGCGATGCGTACGGGCTCCTCCTCAGCGCCATCAAGGATCCGAACCCGGTGATGTTCCTCAAGCCGAAGGCACTCCTCCGTGTGAAGGGGCGTCCCGGCGAGGAGATCCCCGGCGAGCCCGGCGACGACAAGATGCTGTCGAAGATGATCGACGCGCCGCTCGGGGACCGCACCAAGTGGAAGCCCGAGTGGCCGGAGCTCGAGGAGCTCTACATCCCGATCGGAAAGGCGCGTATCGCGCGCGCAGGCACCCAGGTGACGGTGCTCACGTACGGTCGCAACGTGCCGATGAGCGTGGCTGCGGCCGACGAGCTCGCGGCCGAGAACATCGACGCCGAGGTCGTCGACCTTCGGTCGCTGCACCCGTACGACTGGGACGCGATCAAGGAGAGCGTCCGGAAGACGAACCGCGTTCTGTGCGTCAACGAGGACACCGAGATCACGAACTTCGGCGAGCACCTCATCCGGCGTATCGCGGAGGAGCTCTTCTACGAGCTCCACGCGCCGCCGAAGCTGCTCGCCGGCGCTCATCTCCCGGGGATCGGCCTCGCCGACGCGCTCGAGCACGCAAGCGTGCCGCAGAAATCGACGATCAAGCAAGCGATCGTGGAGCTCGCCCGCCACCTGCCGTAAACGCCCCGAGCGCGATTCGCGTCCCTCGAAGCGAAGGGGAGGCCAGGCCCCCTCTCGAACGTGCCCGTGCCCGATCTCCCTCTCCGAAAGCCGGAAGGCTGGGGCCAACGCTTAGCTCAGTCCGCCTCGTCGGGGGCGCCGCCGCCCATGCGCGCGAGGTCCTCCTGGCGAACCTTCTCGGCGTTGAACTTGGCGGCGCGGTCGCGCATGGTCGTGAGGACCTTCTCGGCGGAAGGGAGCTCCCCCTGGATCCACCGGAGCGGATTGATGCGCGCCACGACGAACGACCGCAGGTACGGGCTCATGAGGCCCTTCTCGCGAAGCTTCGCCACCGCAGCTGCGACCTTCTCCTCGACCTCGAGCGTGAGGTCCGCGAGCCTCTCGTGCGCGGCGATGGCCGTGGCGATCGGCTCGTCGCTGAACGTCTCGACGCGGCGGAGAACGGGGTGGTACGCGCCGCCGGCGAAGCGCGCGTTCTTCTCGTAACAGACGCCGAGCGTCACGAGCGCGGGGTCTTCGAGGTAGAAGGAGAACCCGGCCTCGGCGCGCGCGCCGTCCTCCTCGAGCAGGCCTCGGTAGATGCGGATGACCTCGAGCGATCGCTCCTTGAGGTTGTGCGCCTTCTCCGTGTTGAGCGCGAGGATCTGCCACGCGACCTCGCGCGTCGGCACGACGAGGGCGGTGATCGCCTTCGCGCCGAGTCGCCGCATCGCGGCGAGGCGATGCCGCCCGTTCGGTGTCCAGAAGCCGCCGACGTTCGGAGGCGCGGTGATGGCGATGACGGGATCGAGGTAGCGGCCGGTCTTCTCGATGACCTCGGCGAGGCGCTTGTGATGAGCGTCGGAGAGATCGCGCTGGAATGGTGTCGGCTCGATCTTCGTGATCGGCAGGATGGCGAGGACGGTCGGGTGACCGCCGAGGGGCTCCTTGTACCGTCCGACGACGCCGCCGCCCTCGTCGGCGATCTTCTGCTCGAGCTCGACGAGGGCGGCGTCGGGAGTGTCGATGAGGCAGCCTTGGGGATCGAGACCCGCCGACTGGGCCTCCTTCTTGCGGGGAGTCTTCCGCCGCGCGGGGGCCTTCGGTGCGCCGACTCTGGCGGAGGAAGCTCGCTTCTTGGTGGCCATCGCCGCGTCTTATCACGCGCCCGCGGCGCGCTCCTGTCCGGTCGCGCTTTACGATTCTTTACCCCTGGCCATCGCCACGCCGGGCCCCTCGCGGAGCATCTCTAGGGGCAGACTTTTCGAGGAGGATACCGGCGATGGCAATGTGTTCGATCGCAGTGGCAGCAGGAATTCTGGGCGTCGTGGCGCTCGTGAAGGGGTTCGTCTTCCGACGTAGGTTCGGGCACCTCGCCTTCGCGGGGGGACCTTGCGGCGGCGGTGGCGGTTTCGGGTACGGCGGGGAAGATGAGCGGTCGTCGTGGGGCGGCCGCGGCTTCCGCCGCTGGGGTGGCGGGCATCGCGGAGGCATCGGCGGCAGCTTCTGGCTCCGCATGCTCTACGCACGGCTCGACACGACGCCCGGACAGGAGCGCGAGATCCGCGCGTCGCTCGAGGAGCTCCGCGAGCGAGCGCGAGACGCGAAGTCGGGCATGCTCGAGACACGTGAGAACCTCGGCAAGAGCGTGGCGGGCGAGCAATTCGACACTGCAGCGTTCGAGGCGGTGAGCGCGCGCATCGATGCGACCTCGGAGAAGATGAAGGATGCGTCCGCTTCGGCGCTCAAGCGCATCCACGGGGTGCTCGATCCGAAGCAGCGTGAGCGGCTCGCCGAGCTCGTGAGCAAGGGCGCGTTCGGCGGCTGGGGACGAGGCCGAGGCGGTGGTGGTCCGTACCGCGGCGGCATGGAGCTCTGAGCCGAGCAAGCGCGGCGACCGAGCGGACGCGCCCTGAGCCGAGCTCAGTAATCGATCGCGAGCAGGCGCGGCGTGTCGGGATCGAGCTTCCTGACGCGCCGCGCGATCTCATGGACCTTCGACGCGAGTCGCGCGTCCTTCGCGGACCGCTCTCGGACCTGCGCGGGCCTTGCGACGGCGAACGCGAACGTCTCTGCCTTGTCCTCCTCGGGGCCGCTGGTCGCGTATGGCGACACGAAGCCGCCCGAGAGAAGGCCGTCGGCTTCGGGCTCGCGCGCGGCCCATGCGCCGCGCAAGCTGCGACCTCCGGCGCCGTACGCGAAGCTCGGCGCGTTCAGCGCCTCCCACGAGGGATCGGGCGCGAGCGAGCCGTCGTCCGCGAGGTCGGCGAAGTGGAAGACCTCGTGGTGGAACCCGCGCACCAGCTCGCTCTCGGTGCCAGCGACGTCGAGCAAGAGGAGCCCGCCGACATTGGGGAGGGAGGGGATAGACACCTCGCCCTCGCGGAGATCATCGGCGAAGACGATGCCACGCATCCGGATCGCGGTCAGGAAGGTGCTCGGATACCGCGACAGCTCGCGCGTGATGATCGCTCGCGCCGCTCGGAGGCGCGAGGCCTCCGGCGCGACGCCATGGACGGGCCCGTGCCCGAGCTCGATCCGGAAAGCGCGCGTTGCATCGAGGAGCGCGACGCCGTGTATCGGAGCATCGACGACCGTGAAGCCGAGCGCAGCGGCGTCGCTCGGCAGCGCGCGCACCTTGTCCTCGGCTCCGGCCGCGCTCTTCGCCAGGATCGCGACGCCGACCGTGAAGGCCATCGCCCCGATCACGAAGAGCGACGACGCTGACGGGCGCACACGCATCCGTTTGAGTCTAGCAACCTGACGGCGACCTGACCGGGAGCCGGGCAGCCGCGCCAACCGTGAGGTGAGGCCTCTTGCCCTCAGGTCCGAACGGCTCTACTGCTGGGGCGGGAAGAGGAGGGGGCGAATGGCTTCGAGCGAGAAGCTGTCGGAGAGCGGGCGCGTTGACACGCCGTTCGCGACGGCGGAGCGCTATTTCGATGCGCTGTCGGACGGTTGGGCTTCGTTCCCGACCTTCGTCGCGCGCGCCTCGCTCCTCGGCACGCTCCGCGAGCGCGGTGCGCTCGACGCCCTCGAGGCGCTGCCCGAGCGGCTGCATCCCCGTGTTCTCCTCGACCACCTCGCCGCGACGTCCGAGTGGCTCCCCGAGGTCGTCCACGTGGCGACGTTGCTGGCGGTACGTGACGTACGCTTCAGTGCGGGGCCTCGCGGCGACGAGGACTTTCAGCGCTGGCTCGCCCAGCTCAACCGCGATCTGCTCGATCGGCCAGAGAACAGCGACGCGATGATCGTCGCGAGCCCGGCCGATTACCTGCCGCGCCTCGCCGCCGTCTGGACGATGTTTCACGTCGGAACGCCTGCGCTGGTCGTGATGCACTCGACGAACCGCGGCACCCTCATGGTGAGCCATCCGGCGTCGCTCTTTCCCGCCATCGCGCTCGAGTCCCGTCGTCGTGCGTTCGCGCTGGCGCTCGCGAAGCAAGGCGCGGCTCAGCCGAACGTCGTCGTCAACACGACGGTGTCCGAGGCAGAAGCGCAGACGGTCTTCGACGCGACCTGGGCGTGAACGCGCCGCCTCAGTGAACGAGCGCCGTCGCAGCTGCGATGGCCCAGGTCATGTAGAGCCCGACGACGCCTGCGAGGAAGACGGGAACGGCGACGCGCCCGACGATTCCACTCGCTGACGTGTGCCATGAGGACCCCTCGAAGCCGCGCACGTAGGCCGCGCGCGCGGCCCGCTGGAGTCGCGCCTCGGCAGGCCCCTCCATCGCGCGCGCAGGCAGGTGCCGCAGGGCATCGAGCAGCGGATCTGCCGGGGACTCGGGCTCTTGGATGGGCGTCTCGCTCATGTCGTCTCTCCGCGCTTCTGGCCGCCTCGTGCGGCCCGGGCGCTGTCCGCCTTTTCGATCCGATCCATCGCCTCGGCGAGCTGGGCTCGCGCGCGGCTGAGGCGCTGCCTCCCGGCATCGTAGGAGAGGCCGAGCATCTGCGCGACCTCCTCCTGCGCGATCCCCTCCACTCCGACGAGCAGGAGGATCTCCCTCGAAGCAACGGGCAGTTGCTGCAGCGCGTTCTCGAGGAGCGCGATGGCGCGGGCGGTCTCGTGGCTGGTCTCCGGCGTGGTCTCCGTGGCGGCGGTGCTCATCGCTTCGAGCCCGAACGTCACGATGCGGCTCAGATCGAGGAGCGCCCAGCGGCGATGGCTCACGAAGGCGTTGCGCGCAATCGTGAACAAGAACGGCGCGAGCGTCGTGTCCTCGCGCAGGCGCGGTGCGGCCTTCGCGAGCTTCAGCCAGGTCTCCTGGGCGAGGTCCTCGGCCGTGTCACGCCGCCCGCTCAGGCGCAGCAGGAACGAGAAGATGCGCGTATGATATGTAGAGTACACGCGATCGAACGCGCTGGCCTCCCCGCGCCTCAGGGCCGCGACCAGATCGAGGTCGGTGGCAGCTTCGGGGCGCGGCAGGGACACGCCCAGGAGAACGCCTGACCGGCGACGGTGTGACAAGGAAAAAGAAAACGAAAATGCCTTGTCACGGCCGCCCTCGAGCGGCGTTCATCACGGCATGTGGACGCTGATTCGTAACGGCGGGGTCATCCCCATGATGTTCATCCTCATCTTCGGCGTCCTCGGCCTCGGGGCGTCGTTCTACTTCGCCGTCCGTGGCCAGAGGCAGTCGCTCGGCTTCATCAAGGGCATGATGCAGGCCGTCCTCTTCGCCACGCTCGCCGCGACGGCGGCCGACCTCGGCGCGACCCTCTATGCCGCGAATCACGCCTGGGAGCAGCCGACCGAGGGAGGGCCACTCATGGCGGCGCACATGATCGTCGAGGGGTTCGCGGAGTCGACCAGCCCGGGGATCCTCGGGTTCTCCTTCCTCGCGGTGACGGCGATGCTGACCGCCGTGGGCCGGCGCCGTCTCGACGAGCGCGCGGAGGTCCGGTAGAACGCGCTGCGTGCCTGGTCGATGGACTGTCTTCGTCGCGAGCGTCGCGTTGGCGTCATGCAAGGGCGGAGGGGGCGGTGACGCGAGCGCCATCACGACGAACGAGGCAGGGCCCGGCACGAGCGGGGGAGGGCGAGCTGGCTCCGCCGTGGAGGTCGACGCGGGGTTCACCAGCGCCGCGGCGGCGCTCGAGGCTCTCGCGGTCGACGCGGGGAGGACGCGACCGCCGAGCGATCCGCCGGCCGCCGGCACGCTCGTCGACATCGCGGCGGGCGAGTTCGCGAGCGGAAGTACGCCGGGTGACGACGGTCGCGACCCGTCGATCGAGCCAGCGCTCGTCCCCGTGACCCTGGGCGCGTATGCCATCGACGCGCTCCCTTATCCGAACGACCCGAGCGCGCCGTTCAAGACGGGGGTGTCGACCGACGAGGCCTCGCGGCTCTGTCGCGACCGAGGCGAGCGGCTCTGTAGCGAGCTCGAGTGGGAGCGCGCGTGCAAAGGCCCCGACGGCGACGCCTTCGCGTCGGGCACGCACTGGAACCCCGCATGCGAGAAGGACGGCAAGCGCTGCGCCTCCGGCTTCCGCGTCCGCACGCTCGGGGCGATCGCCGAGCTCACGAGCAGCCGCTTCACGAGCTCGGAGGGCGGGGACGGCGCGCCCGTGCTCCGCGGCGGCGCAGGGGCAGCGCCCTCGCGACGATGCGCCGCGCGGAGCCGACCCGCCGGCGCGAGCACCGCCGACGCCGGCTTCCGCTGTTGCAAGGGCGCTCCGAATGACGTGCGCGTCGCGCCGATCGAGTCGCGCCCCGCCTTCAAGAAGACGAACCTCGAGCCCGCCCAGCTCGCGAAGATCTTCGCGCAAGTCCCCGAGCTCCTCCGGCTCGGCTCCGATCTCCGCTACTTCACCGAGGGAGACGTGCGCGCGATGACCGCACGCGGCGGCGCCGCACACGAGGGCATCACGTTTCTCACGAGCCCCGTCCTCTGGAGCCCCGAGCAAGGCGCCGAGCTCCTCGTCGCCGCGGGACGCGGAAGAGCGATGAGCTTCGTCGTCGCGCTCTGGACGTTGCCCGGCGACCGCTACCGCTTCGGCTCTGCGCTGCTCATGCTGAGCGATCTGTCGCCCGTCGCGCTGGCGTTCGAGCCCACGCGTCGCAAGGAGCTCCGCTGGACGAGCTGCTGGGGATGCAATGGCGAGCAGGGCTTCGTGAGCTACCGTCCCGAGGACCATCGCGTCGTGATCGTCCAGCAGTGACTCTGCTGATAGCGTGCTTGATCGTATGGCGAAGAGGTCGCGCACCGAGCGAAGAGAGGCCGAACGCGAGGCCAAGAAGGTCACGCGCGTGCGCATGAAGCTCGCCGCGCTCGAGCCCGGCGGTACTCCGGACCGACCGATCGAGGTCGTCAGCGCGTCGGTCATCGAGCCCCACGCCGCGAGCATGGCGTGCGCGGCGTGCGGCGAGCAGACCCTCCGCGTCGAGGAGCACGCCGCCGACCTTCCTCGTCGCCTCCGCGTCGTCCACGTGATGTGTCAGCGCTGCGGTACGCGGCGCGAGGTGTTCTTTCGCGTCGGCACAGCGCTCCCGAGCTAGGGGTGCAGGTAGGTCTCCACCTCGCCGTTGGCCTTCAGCTTCGCGTTCACCACGTCGAGTAGCTCGGTGCGCCGCTGGAGCACGCCTGCGAGCGCCTTCTGCGAGAGCAATGGGACGCCCGGCGATTCCTCGCCGATGGCCCGCGTGATCTCCGCCTCGTCGACGAGGCGCAGCTGCGTGACGAGGGCGAACGAGAATTTGTCGACCCCGGCGAGCAGCTTCTTGTTTCGCGAGAGGCCGTCCTGCGGCGCGACCTCGAAGAAGGCACCGTCATTGTCGATGTAGAGGAGCGTCCCCGTCGCCTTGTCGAGGCCGACGTTGCCGCCGCTCCAGCGGTCCCAGTTCCCGGTGATGTAGTCGAACGCGACGAGCGTGCTGATCTGCGCCGCGAGCGCGCGCTTGTCGTCCGGAATCGTCGATCCCTTCCGCAGCCACTGCTTCCACTCGCCGGAGAGCGGCGCTTGCTCGAGCGCGAGGAAACCAAGATCGGGGATCCAGGGGATGAGGGCGCCCTTCACGACGCCGTCCTTCACGATCATCTCGTCCGCGCCCTTCGCCGCAAGGAGCGTGCTCGCCTCGAACGTGCGGAAGAAGGCGCGTGGGACGTTCAGGATCGCGAGCAGGCGTGCGAGCCGGTAGGCGGCGACCTCCCCCTTGTAGCGGACGGGCCCTCGCCGCGAAGCGGGCTTGAAGGCCGCCTTGGCCCCTGTCGACAGCTCGATCTTGAAGACGATCGAGGTGTGCCCGATGCTCTTCGCCGACGTAGGGACGCCGCCGAGGAAGGGCGCACTCGCGTCCAGCGCGACCCCCGCGCCGGCTTCGCTCTCCGCGTCGACGCTCGCACTCGTACGTGCGGTCGTACTCGCAGCCGCGCCCGTGCTGGGCGTGCCCGTGCTGGGCGTGCCCGTGCTCGCGTCCGTACCCGTCGTCGGCGCGCCGCGTCCGCACGCGGCAAGGCCGAGCGCGACGCCGACGGCGAGCCACCCCTTACGCCGCCGAGACACGCTCGACGAATGCCTTGATCCGCGCGCCGATGAGCTCGGGCTGTTCGATCGGAGCGACGTGCGTTCCGGCGGGCACCACGAGGAGCTCGGAGCCGGGGATCTGCTCGGCCATCCACTGCGAGAGCGACCCGGGCGTGAACGTGTCCTTCTCGCCCGCCACGATGAGCACCGGCACGTCGATCTGCGCGAGGTACTCCTCCGCGCTGTGATCGCCCGCGGCGCGCAGCATCTTGAGGAACATGGCGAAGTCCACGTGGGTCATGTGCTTCAGGTAAGGGAGCATGTCCTCGCGCCGGACGTTGTCCGGGTCGACGTCACCGGCGAGCATCGCCGCGCGGAACGCCATCTCGGGCGGGATGCGCGACCAGATGGCCCGGACGAGATCAGGCTGCTTGTCGACGACGCTCATCAGCTTCGGGAGGATCGCGTCGAGGATCGGCATTCCCCGGAACGACTGCGTCACCTTCCCGTAGCTCCCGCACAGAAGGACGATGCCCTTCACATGCTCGGGGAACAGCCGCCACGTCTCGAGGCAGACCTGGGTGCCCATCGAATGCCCGAGGAGGACGCACGGCGGATCGCCGAGGTGGCGACGCACGGCCATGAGGTCCTTGGCGTGCTGGGCGATGTCGATCTTCGTCGGGTCGACGGGAGCTCCGCTCCGACCGTGCCCACGGTAGTGCCAGTGGGCGACATCGCAGAACTCCGCGAGGTCGTTCCACAAGTACTTCCAGATGAAGCCGTCGCAGAGGATGCCGTCGCAGAAGAAGGCGCGCAGGCGCGCGCTCGGCTCCGGCCCGGCTCGCTCGGCACCCAGCGGAGAAGGAGACGTAGCCCCACGCCATGGCTTGGTGCGGACGAACAGGCGTGTGCCGTCCTCCGCGCTCACGGTCTCGTGTGTCTCCGAGGGATCGGGCGCGCCGCCCGAGGGCGGCGCGATCGACGGCGGCCGACCGCTAGCGCTCACGCTCAGGTGTCGTCGTCGTCGTCGCCGCCTTCGACCTCGTTGACGCTCGGCAGCTTCTTGATCTCCAGGCGGGAGATCTTCCACGCGCGCTGGACGACCCAGGACAGCGAGCGATCGAGGCGAGCGGCCTCTTCCTTGATCTCCTGGAGCATCGACTCGGGGAAGTAGAGACTCTGCTTCCTCTTGTCGGTCTTGGAGCTCTCGGTACGCAGGTTGGAAATCGAGTCCTTGTCGTTCGCCAAGGTGGCCTCCTAGTAGTAGCGGGTGGTGCGGCGTGTAGCGGGTGCGGGCGGATACGGAGTGTGACGGGGAGTTTCGGCGGCTGCGTGCGGCTTGGTGAGGAATCTCGCCCGCCTGGCGCCGTTACTCCGACAATGATCCACTTCTGAGGGAGATACGTCCAGCGGTTTTATCGAGGCAATGGCCTGGTAGGCTTCGCGGCGTGAAGCACCTCCGCCGCGTTCTTCTCCCCACGGTGGCCGCGTTCGCGGGTGGTCTCGCCCTCGGCGGCATGCGCGCCGAGGCGACCCCGGAAGCGCAGAACCCGTACCAATCGGTGGCCCAGCTCGGCCGCGTCCTGGTCCAGATCGAGAACAACTACGTCGACCCCGTCGAGCGCGGAAAGATCGTCGAGGGCGCGATCAAGGGCATGGTCGAAAACCTCGACCCGCACTCTTCGTATCTCCCGCCGGAGGAGTGGAAGCAGTTCCAGAGCGACACCGAGGGGAAGTTCGGCGGCGTCGGTCTCGAGGTCGACGGTCGAGGTGACAAGCTCGTCGTCATCGCTCCGATCGAGGGCTCACCCGCGCAGCGTGCCGGCATCAAGAGCGGAGACCAGATCCTCGCGGTCGACGGCGAGGACGTGATCACGCAGCCGCTCGACAAGGTCGTGAAGAAGATGCGCGGCGCCGCGGGCACGAAGGTGAAGATCACCGTCCACCGCGAGAGCGGTCGCGGGACCGTGGCGGCGGGCGCTCCCGACTCGGGGATCGCCCCGTCGCCGGCGATCCCGGGTGACGGCGGCGCTCCTGCGTCGAGCGGCGAGCGGACGGGACAGACGCTCACGTTCGAGGTCACGCGCGAGGTCATCCACGTCTCGAGCGTGACGTACAAGCTGCTCGACGGAAACATCGGCTACATCCGGATCAAGCAGTTCCAGGAGCGCGCCCACGCCGAGATGATGGCGGCGACCGCGAAGCTCCGCGCCGAGGCGAAGGGCGGCACACTCACGGCGATCCTCCTCGACGTGCGCTCGAACCCGGGCGGCCTCGTCGACGAGGCCACGGAGATCGCCGACGAGTTCCTCTCGTCGGGCAGCATCTACTCGATGCGCCATCGCGGCGAGGTGATCGAGGATCTGAAGGCGCGCTCCGGCGGAGCCTTCGCCGACATCCCTTGCGTCGCGCTCGTCAACGAGTGGAGCGCGAGCGCCAGCGAGCTGCTCGTCGGCGCGCTCCAGGACAACAAGCGCGCGACGGTGGTCGGCGCGAACACGTTCGGGAAGGGGAGCGTCCAGTCGATCCTCCCGCTGCCGAACGGCGCGGGCCTCAAGCTCACGACGGCGCGCTACTACACGCCGAGCGGGCACGCGATCCAGGCCGACGGCATCCATCCCGACGTCGTGATCGAGTCGGGCACCAAGGGGCCGCAAGACGCGCCGAGGGTCACGCGCGAGCGCGATCTCCCTGGTCACCTCGCGGCGGAGGGCCCGGCGGGGGGCAGCGGGGCACAGCGCGATGCGGGCGCGCTCGTCATCGACGGCGGCACGGCCGACATGGTGAGCGGCATGCTCGCGCGCGACATTCCCGCGGACCCCTCGTCCTCGAACGACGTCGTCCTTCGCGTGGGCTTCCAGATGCTGAAGGCGCAGGTCGCGACGCGCCCGACCTTCACGAAGTGAGCGCGCGCTACTCGTCGTTGTGCAGCACGATCGCGGCGTGCACGAGCGGCATGAGCAGCACGAACGTGACGGCGACGAGCGCGAAGCTCACCCACGTCCAGTCCGAGGGCGCGCCGATGCGCGCGAGCGACGCCACCATGATCGCGATCCCGAGGATCGCGTGGCCGCGCGAGGGCGAGCTCCAGACGAGCGCGCTCGTCGTGACCGCGAGCGCGGCGCAGCCGACCGCGAGCAGGCTCTTCCAGCTCCACGGCACCGGGTTGCCCTTGAACCAACCGACCAGCGCGAAAGCAGTCAGAGCGCTGAAGCAGAGCAGCGCCATCGACGCGTTCAACGCGGCTCGCCTGGAAGCCCTGTCATCCACCGTGCTTGTCGCCAGTGTACACGAACAGACCTAGCCGCGGACGCGGATGGCATAGGTGAGCTTCGCGACGCTTTTCAGCACGTTCGGGACGCGCTTGAAGAGGTTGATCGACGGCGGGCGCTTCTCGATCACGCGGACGGGAATCTCGCGGGTGCGGACGCCGCCGCGGTCCGCACGGATGACGAGCTCGCTCGCAAACACGTCCTTGTCGACGAGGCAGGAGCGGACCACGTCGAGCAGCGCCAGGCGGCGGAAGGCCTTGAGGCCGTGCGTGTCGGTGCCGCGAAAGCCCAGCAGGAGCTTGAGCATCGTGGAGTAGGCGATGCTGGCGGCGTGGCGGATCGCGGGTCGGTCGTCCTCGGCGCCGGCGACGAGCTTCGAGCCGATGACGAGGTCGGCCTCGCCGGTCTCGAGGATCTCGACCGCGCGCCGGTGGAAATCGGCATCGCAGAGGTCGATCTCGTCACAGAGGACGAGCGTGCCGCGGGCGAGGAGGATGCCCTGCTTCAGCGCCTTGCCGTAGTTCGGCTCGCCGATGCTGATGATCTTCACCTGGCCGTCGGATGCGCTGCCGTACTTGGCCGCGAGCTCCTGGCCGATCTCGACGGTGCGGTCCTTCGAGCCGTTCTCGGCGAGGATGATCTCGTAGCTCCAACCCATCGGCTCGAGCCGGTCGCGCAGATCGACCACCGCAGACTGCAAGATCGCTTCCTCGTTGTAGATCGGGATGACGATCGAGATCCGGGGAGCAGCGCTGTCGGGAGGAGAGGACTGAGTCATGGGGGTGCGGGCGGAAAACCTCGCACCTTCTAGTACGGTTCTCACTGGGTCGCCAAGTCGGCAGTGTCGTAGTAGGGTCGCGCCCGCGATGAAGTCCCACGTTTTGCCGCAGATCTGGCGCGCGCTTCCGCTCGTCGTGGCCACCGTGCTCCTTTCCGGTTGTAACAAGGAGCCACCGAAGAAGGCCGTCGACGAGCCGAAGAAGACCACTCCTGTCCCTTCGGACATGGTCTTCAACGACTTCGTCCCGAGCGGCGGTGGCGGAATCGTCGGCGTGAAGACCGACGGCGGCATGCTCGAAGGTGGAATGGCCTCCGCGGAGCAGCCCGCGGCCGCCGGCGTGGCCGAGGGCGCCGCTCCGGACGACGCGATGAAGCTCCACGTGACCGAGGCCGGCGCCGAGCCGCGCGCGGCACGGCGGTACGCCTTCGTCGCGGGCCACGCCGACAAACGCCAGATCACCGTGCGCCAGAGCGCCAGCCAGGGCGGCGGCCCGGCGCAGGAGAACACCTTCCTGCTCACCGCCGACTTCGTGCCGAAGAAGGTCCTGCCCGCCGCGACGAGGTTCGAGCTCAAGGTCCTGAAGATCGAGATGCCCGACGTGCCGGCAGCGCAAAAGGCCCAGGCCGCCGCGCAGTTCGCGCCCCTCGCCGGGCTGACCGGCGCGTTCGACATCACCGCGCGCGGCGAGATCGGCGAGGTCGACTTCAAGGCCGACGAGCGGATGCAGGGGCCGGCGGCGGAGATGGTCGTCCAGAGCCTTCAGCAGTCGCTCGAGCTGCTCGTCCCGCCGTTTCCCGCCGAGCCGGTCGGTGTCGGGGCAAAGTGGGAGCGCAAGGTCGAGCGCAAGGAGCGCGGGATGGAGAACACGGCGAAGCACTCCTTCACGCTGAAGGAGCTGACCGCCGAGGGCGGTGTCGTCACGGCTGACGTCGAGATCGCCGTCCCCAAGCATCCCTTCGTCCAGCGCGGAGTCCCGCCGGGCGCGACGGAGGAGGTCAAGGGCAAGGGCTCCTATACGTACGCGTTCAAGTTCGACCACATCTGCACGAAGGTCGAGGGCGACATGGCGATCACGCGGACGATCGAGCTCGTCGATCCGAAGGGCGGCAAGCAGTCGGTCGCGACCGTCATCAAGCTCAAGAACCGTCTCGAGCAGCCTGGCGGCGCCGCCGCCGCCCCCGTGCCGAAGCCCTGACCTCCTGCGACGCACGTCGTCGCAACGCGCGGGCGCACCGTTGACATGCGCGCGTCGCTGTACGAGACATTCTCTGTCCTCAAGGAGGGTGCGATGGCCGAAGGTTTGAACAAGGTGATGCTGCTCGGAAACCTCGGCGCCGATCCGGAGCTGAAGATGACCCAGGGCGGTCAGTCCGTGCTGAAGCTCCGTCTCGCGACGACCGAGACGTACCTCGACAAGAACCAGACGCGCCAGGAGCGGACCGAGTGGCACTCGGTGACGCTCTGGGGCAAGCGCGGAGAAGCGCTCGCGAAGTTCCTGACGAAGGGTGAGCGCATCTTCGTCGAGGGCTCGCTCCGTACGTCGAGCTACGAGAAGAACGGCGAGAAGCGCTACAGCACCGAGATCAACGCCACGAACATCATCCTCGCGGGCCGCGGCAAGGGCGCGGGCGACGAGATGGGCGGCGGCGGCGGTGGCGGCCAGTTCGAGCGTCGTCCTTCGGGCCAGGGCGGCGGCGGCGGTGGCCAGTTTGGCGGCGGCGGCGGCAGTCAGGGCGGCAGCGGCAGCGGCGGCGGCCAGGGCGGCCAGGGCCAGGGCAACCGCGATCAGGGCCGGCAGCAGAGCGCGCCCCCGGCTGCGGCGGCCGATGACTTCGGTGACTACAGCGGTGGTGGTGGTGGCGGGGACGACGAAATCCCGTTCTGAGCCGACCTCTCGTCCGTAAGTACGCGGTCGTGCTTGCAGAAGCCGGCTGCCTCCGCTAAG
>JANXVA010000077.1 GCA_025351875.1 Myxococcales bacterium
GGTGACGCCCGGCTCGAGCGCGGCCTCGCTCGTGTCGATCGAGGTGATGCGCGCGTGCGCATGCGGGCTCGTCACCGGCCAGATCTCGAGCATGTCGCGGCGGCGCGCGACGTCGTCGACATAGAGGGCGCGGCCCGTGACGTGGCCGATCGCGCTCTCGTGGGAGAGCGCGCGGCTGTCGTCAGACGGCTTGTCGGCGGGGCAGGACTCGGCGCGCTCGAAGCGGATCGGGTGATCCTGCGCGGAGCTCGTCTCGCCGCGGAAGAATTTCTCGAGGAGGCTCGTGACGAGATCGCGTCTGTACGCGGCGCCCGAGCGATGGTCGTCGATCGGCGCGAACTCCGCGGCGAGGACGTCCTGCGCAGCGCGCATCGTCTCCTCCGTCCACGGCTTGCCGAGGAGGAACGCCTCGGTCTTCTTCGCGCGCGCAGGTGTCGCGGCGACGCCTCCGTAGGCCAGGCGCGCATGGACGACGACGTTCGCGGTGTCCGTGTCGATCACGAAGGCGCCCGCGGCGATGCTGATGTCGAGCTCGCGACGCTTCGAGACCTTGAACGAGTCCATACGGCGGCGCGCGCCCGGAGCGTTGCGCGGGATCGCGATCGACAGGACGATCTCGTCGGCCTCGAGGACCGTCTTGCGATAGGCAACGAAGAAGTCGGCGACCTTCACGGTACGCGTGGCGACCGCGCCGTTGCGATGCGCCGCGAGGACGAGCTCGGCGTCGAGCGCGAGGAGGATCGGCGGCATGTCACCGATCGGCGAGGCCGTCACGATGTTGCCGGCGAGCGTCGCGCGGTTGCGGATCTGCCGGGACGCGAAGGCCCAGAGCATCTTGTCGACGAGCGGGTATTCACCCGCGAGCGCCTCCTCGAGCGCGGTCAGCGTCGCGGCGCCGCCGACGGTGAACGAGGTGTCGCTCTTCGTGATCTGCGTGAGCTCGCGCACACCCTCGGTAGAGACGAGGAGCGCGTACCTGCGATGCTGCTTGTTGATGTAGACGCCGATCTCGGTGGCGCCGCCGACGAGCTCTGCCTTTTCGCGGTGCTCGGCCTTGAGTGCGAGGAGCTCGCCGAGCGTCGTCGGGCGAAGAAACGTCTGGTGCTCGTCGCCCTCGTACGCGAGCGCCGGGATGGCGCCGTCGTTCTTCTTCAGGCGGAGCTGGAAGAGATCCTCGGGAGCCGGGCGCTTGCCCAGGGCATCCTGCATCGCCTCTCGAATCGGCCGATAACCCGTGCACCGACAGAGGTTGCCGTTGAGCTGGTCGCCGAGCTGCTCTTTCTGGCGGCCTCCCTCGGTGGCCATGTCGGGGCGGTAGTAGGCCTCGAACATCGAGACGACGAAGCCGGGCGTGCAGTAGCCACACTGCGAGCCGTAGCTCTCGACCATCGCTTGCTGGACGGGATGGAGCGACTCCAGCGCCGCGGCGTCGGACGGGGCGAGGCCCTCGACGGTGACCACCTCGCGGCCGGCGACCATCGGCAGCAGCGTGATGCAGCTGTTGATCGCCCGGTAGGTTCGCTCGCCGCGAGCGTTGGAGTCGACGAGCGCGACCGTGCAAGCTCCGCAGTCACCCTCCGCGCAGCCCTCCTTGCTCCCCGTGCGACCCGTGCTGCGGAGCCATGCGAGGAGCGAGCTGTTGGCGGAGGTCCCCTCGACGCGAACAGCGCGACCATTGAGGACGAAATCGAAGCCAGACGACGCCATCGCCCGATGATAGCGCCGCGAACGGCATGCCAGCTACTTGCTCATCGCCGTCCAGTCATCGTCGGCGACGGTCACGCCGCCGGACTCGATCTGCACCGCGCTGTTGGGGCCGTGCGACGAGTCGTCCGCCATGAAGTCGCCGATGCGCACGCGCACGCCTTCCGCGTGCCTCGGCGGCGTCATCGCCAGGGCAACCCGCCCCTTCGCGGCCAACGAGCGTGTCGTCGTCGCGATCACCACGCCATGGTGGTCCGTCAACTCCACGATCACCTTCGGCAGGGCCGCGTCGCCCGCGCGCACCACCAGCTTCACGGGCCCCTTTTCGCCCTCGTAGGGCATCGTCGCGCCGAGCGCGAACGCGGGCGCCACCGGAGCCGCCGCCGTGTACGACCTGGCCCAAGGATCGCGCTTGCCCGGCGCCGCGGTGCCCGTGTCGTCGTCGAGTCGCTTCTCCGTCGTGCTCGTGAGCTCGTACGCGCGCGCCACCGGGCCCACCATCGCGCGCGGACCGCCGCCAGTGTCCACGACGAACACGCCCATCCGCGGCCCGGTCGCCCCCGCGTACACCACCTGGTTCAGATAGCTCGACGTGTGGTAGTCCGCGATGAACGCCGACGTGGCCAGCGCCTCCTCCGAGCGTCCGCGGAACAAGTCGAAGTACCAACCCGTGTACGTCGGCGGGCCCCCGCTGCTGCCCGGCGTCATCTCCACGACCATGCCGAGGAACCGCTTCTCCTCCTCGGTGAGCGCTCGGCCCTCGAGCTCGTGCTTCGCGATCACGCCGAGCACACGCGCGACCTTCTCGAGCTCCGCGAAGTACGCCCGTGACCCGGTGCCGTCCTTCGGATCCAGCTCACGCACCACCGCCGCGCCACGCGACGCATACCGAGCGATCCCGTCATAGACCGCCGGCAGCGGCTCGACGTACCCGTCCGGGATGCGACAGCCGCCCTCGTCGTACGACTGCCCCGCCATGAGCACGTAGTTGTGCCGGATCTGTCCGTACCCCGCGACCAGCGTGTTCACACGGAGGTCGTCGTACGCGGGCGTCGCCATGAACGACGGCACGACGCCGAGGCTCGCCACCGGCGACGCCACGCCACGCACTGCGCCGAGCCACGCGCCGTAGAGATCGCCCGCATCGGGCGCGGCCGCGACGATCCCGCGCGCGACATCGAGCTTACCGCCCAGCGACGGATACTTCGCCAGATCCGCCGTGAGGTACGCCTTGCCCCGATCGAGCCCGAGCACGTAGGCGACGTCGCCCGATCCGATCATGTACCGGCCGCCCACCTCGCTGTTCACGAGCGGCCGGAACGCCGCCGAATCCGCGACGACACGCGGCCCGAGCAGCGTCGTGATCGCCGGGAGTATCGTCGACCCCTCGGGCATCGGATGAAGGCGCGCCGTCCGCTGAAAATCGGCTCCGATCGCGCCCTTCAGCTTGTCGAACCCGCCGAGTTCGATCGCCGCGATCCCTGCCTTCTGGCGGAGCTTGGACACCTCGGCGAGCGTCACGTCCTCGCGGCGCCCGGCGAGCAGCGTCCACGCGCGATCGAGGCGCCCGACGTCGTCGGCGGCATGCGCGCGTTCGACGAGATCCGCGAGCGCGACGGCGGCGATCGCTTCCCGCGGAGTCTCGCGCGGATCCGGAGTCGGCGAGGGTGACGAGCTCCGCGACGACCGCGACACGAGGTTCATCTCGATGCGCGAGAGCCACATCGCGGCGCGGAAGTAGGCGGTCAGCGAAGGACCGGCGCCGTCGTCAGCCGCCGGCGGATCGCTGGGCGCGCTCGCCTCCTCTCCTTCCTCCTTCGGCGGCGACGGCTTCGCGTAGTGCCCGCGCGGCGCGTATTGCGACCAGTCGATCAACCTGTCGCGGCCGAACAGCTCGACGGTCGCGATCCCGCTCGCCTTCTTCGCGTCCGCGACGCGCTTCGTAGCCTCGTCGTCCGTTCCGAGCACGCTCGGCACGGGCGCGTCCGCGAGCAGTGAGCGCGCGACCGTCAGGTACAGGTCCAGATCGCGCGCGACCTCCGGCGGATAGGCTCGCGCAGCATCCGCGAGCGCACAGTGCATCGCCGAGAGCGAGCGACCGAGCAGCGGCACGAGCAGATCCGTCTCGAGCTTCGCGAGCAGATGATCGTTCGACGCGAACACCGCATGCAGGATGGCGTCGGCCGACACGTAGATCGGCAGCTCGGACTGGTACACGTCGTGGAGCGCCCACGCGTACGTCGAGTACGTGCGCTTCTCCATCACCACGAAGCCGTTCTTCGCGAGCAGCGCGTGCTCTGCCCTGTTCATCGCGAACCGTCGTTCGACGACCTCGAGGCGTGCGGGCTTCGCCACGTGATTCCACGGCGCATGCGCCGCGAGGGCGCCGCCTGCCGACCCCGCGATCACGTTCTCGGCGCGCGCGAGGTTCGAGTCGGCGACGCCGCAGAGGTCCTTCGCGTTCGTCGGCTTACCGTGACGATCGCGCGGTCCGTCGGGATCCGGCGTCACCTCGGCCACCGCCTCCGCGCTCGCCTCCACCCAGGGCGTGCACCGGCGCGCGCTCGTCACGACGTCCGCCGAGGCATCGACCTCCGCGAGCACCTGGCCCGAAGGCGCCTTCGTCGGGGGCGCCCCGCACGACGCCACCACCACCACCGGCGCAAGGACGAGCAGCCCCACAGCACGACGAAGACCCATGGTCCAAAGAGTACGCCCGGCCCGCGAGCGCGATTCCACTCCGGCTCAGATCTCGTCGAACCTGACGTGCGCCCCCTCGGGCGTCGCAAAATACGTGGCTACCGCGAGCCCCTCGTGGGCGCCCCTCACCCAGTGTGCCGCCTGGCGGAGATCGTTCAGCTGGCGCCGCCGCATCGCCTCGGGCGACTCGTAGGTGTAGCGCGCCTTGTAGTAGCCGCAGCCCTCGTGGCCGAGCAGGACCACCTGCTTGATGGCATGCCCGCGGATCAAGAACGACGCCGCCTCGCGCATCACATCGACGGCGCTCAAGCCCGAGGAGGTCATGTCGAGGAGCGCGGGGCCGCCCGGGATCGTCAGCGTGTCGAGCCGCGCGTGGCCGAGGCCTCGGAGCAGCCCTTCGACGGCCTCCGTGAAGCGACCGTCGGAGCAGTACATCGCGAGCGCGTGCGGGTGCGTGGGGTCGAACTGAATGGGCGCAGACATCGCGCTCTCACGCTACCTTACCCGGCATGAGGTCCGCCCTCCTGATCGCTCGCGCCGTGATCGCGCTCGCCATCCTGAGCGCCGTGTCGGCGTGCGGCGGCCCGAACGCGGGCCGCGCGAAGGATCCCGCACCGCCGCCAGCACCGACCGACGCGGCCGTCTTCCCGGGCAAGAAGGTCGTCGGGCGCATCGCCCCAGACCTGATCCAGAAGGTCGTCCGCGCGAACTTCGACCCGCTCCGCACGTGCTACGAGTCAGGTCTCAAGAGGAATCGAGACCTACAGGGACGGGTGGCCGTCAAATTCGTGATCGACACCGAAGGCCGGGTCGTCAGCGCCGTTGACGCGGGGTCGGACATGCCCGACCGCGAAGTCATCCAGTGCATCGTCGCGGAGTACCGCAAGCTCACCTTCCCGAAGCCGGAGGGCGGCGGCATCGTGACCGTCATCTATCCGATCGTCTTCAACCCGGCCGACTAGGTCGGCGGGCGCGGCTTCTTGCGCCACGCGACCATCTCCGCCGCGATCGACACCGCGATCTCGTCCGGGAGGCGTGCGCCGATGTCCACGCCGAGCGGCATGCGCACCCGCGCGCGATCCGCCTCCGAGAAGCCCTTGGCAAGGAGCCGCTGTCGCGTTCGCTCGGCCTTGGCGCGGCTGCCGACTCCGCCGACGAAGGAAAAGCCTCGCTTCAGTGCCCATTCAATCGCGATCTGGTCGAGCGAGTGGTCGTGCGTCATCACGAGGCACACGCCGCGCGGGTCGATCTCACCGCCCACGTCGTCGACCTCGCCGCTCACGCACGTGACGCCGGGGATGCGCTCCTCGTCACCCCACCCTTCCCTCGCGTCCGCCACCGTCACCGCGAACCCGACCTTCACGAGGAGTGGAGCGACCGCGCTCGCCACGTGCCCTCCTCCGACGATCAGGCACGGCACCACCCCCTCGATCGGCTCGACCAGCATCTCGATCTGACCTCCACAGCACATCCCGAGCTCGGCGCCGAGCTTGAACGTCCGGACCTGGTGCTTCGCGAGCGGGTCGGCCACCACCCGCGCGAGCGCCTCGAGGGTCGCGTGCTCGATGGCGCCGCCGCCCACGGTCCCGACGCACGTACCATCCGCAGCGAGATAGAGCTTCTGGCCCGCCGTACCTGGTGCCGAGCCATGGCGCTCCAGCACGGTCGCCATCGCGCCGCGCACGCCCTGCGCGGCACGCTCCGCCGCGACCGCGAGCACGCCTGCCGCAGAGGCGGTCATCGGCCGAGGATCAGCTAGCCCGCGTTCCGTCACGTCGAGATTCTACCGCGATGCGAGCGCATTGGCTTATCCTCGTCCGTCACGATGCCGCCCCAGGGGGTCAACTACGATCCGAGCCAAGTCCTCGTGATGATCCTCGCCGGTGGCGAGGGGAAGCGCCTGTACCCGCTGACGCTCGACCGCGCGAAGCCCGCGGTGCCGTTCGCCGGGCGCTACCGCATCATCGACATCGTCCTCTCGAACTTCGTCAACTCGGGGCTATCCCGGATCAAAATCCTCACGCAGTACAAGAGCGCGTCGCTCGAGGAGCACATCGCGCGCGTGTGGCGCCTCTCGCCCATCCTCGATCAGTTCATCGAGGCCATCCCCGCGCAGCAGCGCACGGGCCTCTCCTGGTTCAAGGGCTCGGCCGACGCCGTCTACCAGTGCCAGCACGTCATCACCGACGAGAAGCCCGAGATCGTCTGCATCTTCGGCGGCGACCACGTCTACAAGATGGACGTCCGCCAGATGATCCAGGCGCACTACGCGCGCGATGCCGCCGCGACCGTCGCCGCCATCCCGGTCCCTCGCAAGGAGGCCCGCGACTTCGGTGTCCTCGAGATCGACCCTGAAGGCCGCATCATCGCCTTCCACGAGAAGGTGCAGAACCCGCCGACCATGCCGGGCTCCGAGGACATGTGCCTCGCGTCGATGGGCAACTACGTCTTCCGCACCGAAGACCTGATGCGCGAGCTGCATCGCGACGCCGGCGTCGAGAACAGCAAGCACGACTTCGGTCACGACATCCTCCCGCGCATGGTCGCGGACGGTCAGGACGTCTTCGTCTACGACTTCAACAAGAACCTCGTCCCTGGCGAGGAACCTCGCGGGCACGCCTACTGGCGCGACATCGGGACGATCGAAGCGTACTGGGACGCGCAGATGGACCTCATCTCCATCCATCCCCTCTTCAATCTCTACAACGAGCGCTGGCCGATCCGCACGGGCGTGACCCACGACCCGCCCGCCAAGTTCGTCTTCCGCGACGAGGCCCACGCGCGCGTCGGTATCGCGACGGACTCGATGGTCAGCCACGGCTGCATCATCTCCGGAGGGCGCATCCACCGCAGCGTCCTCTCCGTCGGCTGCCGCATCAACTCGTTCTGCGAGGTCGAGGAGTCCGTCCTCTTCGAGCGCGTCCGCATCGGCCGCCACGCCAAGATCCGCCGCTGCATCATCGACAAGGACGTCGAGGTCCCCGCGAACGTGGAGGTCGGCTTCAACCTCGAGGCCGACCGCAAGCGCTTCTTCGTGACCGAGAACGGCCTCGTCGTCATCCCGAAGCGCGCCAAGCTCGACGACGAGAAGGTGTGGCGCCTCTAGAGCTGCGCGTGGCAAGCTTACTGCCGTCGTGCGCACCATCATCGTAGGCGACGTCCACGGGTGTCGGGCCGAGCTCGAGGGGCTGCTCGATCGCGTCGCGTTCGCGAGCGGCGATCGCCTCGTCTTCGTGGGTGATCTCGTTGCGCGTGGGCCGGACTCGCTCGGAGTCCTCGACGTCGCTCGCAGGACTGGCGCCATCGTCGTCCGCGGGAACCACGAGCAGAAGCTGCTCGACTGGCGACGGGAGCGGAACGCGTGGATGCGAGGCGAGGCCGGCGCGAAGCCCCCCATCGGGAAGATGCACCGCGACATCGCGCGCTCCCTGCGCCCCGTCGACTGGACGTTGCTCGAGACGTCACCGCTCTTCCTCGACCTGCCCGAGCACGGCGCACGCGTCGTACACGCGGGCCTGCTCCCGGGCATCGCCTTCGAGGAGCAGTCACCGCAGACGTTGATGCGCATTCGCACGGTCCGCATGCCGGGCCACAAACGCGGGCGCCTGCGCGCCAAGCCGACGAACGTGCTGTGGGGCGCGACGTACGACGGACCTCCTCAGGTCGTCTTCGGCCACAACGCCGCGCCCGGCCTGCAGCTTCATCGCTGGGCGACGGGGCTCGACACGGGATGTGTCTACGGCGGCTGCCTCACCGCGATGGTCCTCGCGAGCGGCCAGCGGATCCCGCGCGTGCTCGCGGCGCGCCGCGCGCTGCTGGTCGCAGAGCCCGCGGCACGCATCTGGTTCGCGCCCGCCGCGCGCACGGTGGCGGCGCCGGTACGCCCGAATCGCTCGACCTGAGGGCACCGGAAACGCTACTGTCGGGCGCGATGACG
The DNA here is from genome assembly GCA_025351875.1 of Myxococcales bacterium. GTDB lineage: Bacteria > Myxococcota_A > Polyangia > Polyangiales > Polyangiaceae > Labilithrix. The sequence continues at coordinate 8,342 of JANXVA010000077.1, forward strand.
AAGGCCTGTCGTACCGTTCGCGAACCCGGCAGGCGTGCGCGTTGCCTCGCGCTCGTCGCGGCGCTGCACACGGTCGCGCTCACCACCCCCGCGTTCGCGCAGATCGGTCCGCCGAAGGCTCCCCAGAAGGCGCAGTCCGCACCCGGCAAGCCCTCCGCGAAGCCGGTCGACCTGATCCAGAAGGGCCAGGCCCAGTTCGAGGAGCAGCAGTACGAGGAGTCGATCCAGACG
>JANXVA010000085.1 GCA_025351875.1 Myxococcales bacterium
AGATCGCGGTGAATGATCCCGAGCGAGTGCGCCTCGGCGATCCCCTCGCACGCCTCGCTGAGAAATCCGACCGCCTCGGCGATCTCCAGAGGCCGCCGCCTCACCAGGAGGGCCTCCAGGTCCTCGCCTTCGAGGTGCTCCATGACGATGTACGGCACGCCGCTGCCGGCGAGCTTGCCGACGTCGAACACCCTGACCACGTACTCGCTTCGCATGGCCGAGACGGTGCTTGCCTCGCGCGCGAAGCGCTCGATGGCGTCCTTGTCGGCGAGCGCGCTGGGGAGAAGTACCTTCAGCGCGACACGGGTGCGCAGCTCGAGGTGCCACGCCGACGCGACCAGGCCCATGCCGCCGATCCCGAGCACCTGCTCGATCCGGAACTTGCCCGCGAGGACGTCCCCTGGCTTGAGATCGAGCGAGTCGTCGCGATCCACGTGGGTCTCGGCTCCAGGGTATCACCCGAGGCCGCTCGAGGCTGGAGCTGAGTGGCGGACGCCGCCTCGGCTATGCCGCGAGGCGAGCGTGACCGAGGAGCCTCAGCGCGGCTTCCACCACGGCACCCGCGGCGTCGCGCGGGACGAGCTGACGCGCGCGCTCGGCCATCGCGAGGAGGCGGGCGCCCTGGAGCAGGTGCTCGATCGTCCTCCCGACGTCGTCGGCTGCCGCGGCGACGCCTGCACCACCTTCGACGACGAAGAGCTCGTTCATCTTCTCGTTTCCGGGAACGGCGGACGCGACGACCATCGCGCGGCCTGCGGTGAGCGTCTCCGTGACTGTGAGCCCGCCCGCCTTGCCGACGACGACATGCGCCTCGGCGACACGTGCGGCCATGTCCTTCTCGAAGCCGATGATCCGGGCCGGCACGCCCGCGAGCTCGGCCTCCCGAGCGACGCGAGAGGCCAGGCGCACGGCTGCACCGCAGACCACCGTGAGCTCGACGTTCGGTACGTCGACGAACGATCGCACGATGCGCGTCATCGGGCCGTGTCCGAAGCCGCCGCTGGTCACGAGCACGCGCAGCGTCTTCGCGAGCGACGTGAGCGCGGGGATCCGCGCAAAGGCGGAGCGAACCGGGATGCCGGTCTCGAAGATGCGATCGCGCGGGGCACCGTGGGCTGCGAGCTCCTCCCGAGCCCCACCGAGCGGCACCGCCCACGCGTCGACTCCGCGCTCGGCCCAGCATGCGTGCGCGGTGTAGTCGGTGACCACGCCGAGGAGCGGCGCGTCGAGCGTCCCCTTGCGGCGCGCGCGCCCGAGGACCACGAGCGGCAGGTGATGCGTCGCCACGACCGCGCGCGGCGCGAGCGAGCGCACGTGATCGGCGAGCCCGCCGAAGACGAGGTTGTCGAGGCCGAGGCGCAGCGGCTCGAGCGCATCACCGCGCCGATTGGCTGCAAAATACATCTGTCCGTAGAGCTCTGGCGCCGTGCTCTGCCCGGTGAGGTGAGCCCCCACGTACGCCTCGCCTGCCCATCGCGGCGCGTGCGCGAAGGCATCGACGACCTCGACCGAGAGGCCGCGGGCGCGAGCCGCCTCTGCGGTCGCGAGCGCTGCCGACTTGTGACCACCACCCACCGGGCTGTATACGACGACCAGATCCGTGCTCATCGAGTTGCCTCCTGCGACGAGACTCCCTTGGAGCAAGCGACGGACCGCGCACGGGCGCGCGACAAGTACCCGGATTGATTAGTCAGCAACTGGTTGAACCACTCAACCGGATGCGAAAGTGCGCGGCGACGCTGCGCACGCGCGTTCACAGCGCTCTCAGCCGAAGAGATCGCGGAGCTTGTCCATGAAGCCCTTCCGCTGGGGCTGCACGTCGTCGCCGATCTCCTTGGCGAGCTCCTCGATCAGCTCCTTCTGGCGCGGCGTCAGCGACGTCGGGACCTCGACGGTCACCTCGACACGCTGGTCGCCTCGGCCGATGCCGGCGCGCTTCGGCATGCCCTTGCCCTTGATGCGGAGCGTGGTGCCCGGCTGGGTCCCGGCCGGGACGCGGAGCTTGCCCTTGCCGTCGAGCGTCGGGACGACGACCTCGGCGCCGAGCGCGGCGTGCGTGAAGGCGATCGGCACCGCGCAGATGACGTCGTCACCCGCGCGGCGAAAGAACGGATGCGGTGCGACATGGATCTCGAGCTCGAGGTCGCCCGCGGCCTTGTCGGGCTTGGGGCGGTTACCCGCGCCGGTCACCACGCGCGTCGCGCCGTGCTCGACACCCGGAGGAATCGTCACCTCGATCTCGTTCTCGTTGGAGACGAGGCCGCTCCCCTTGCAACCGTCGCACGGGTGGACGACCACGGTGCCTCGGCCCTTGCAGCGCTGGCAGGCACGCTCGACGGCGATCGGGAGGATGCCCTGCTGGAAGCGGACGCGACCGCGCCCGTTGCACGCGCTGCAGGTGTCGGGGGTATGACCGGGCGAGGAGCCCGAGCCGCGGCAGTCGACACACGACACGATGCGTGCATAGCGCATCGACTTCGTGGTGCCGAATGCGGCCTCCTCGAACGTGACCTCGAGCTCGCGCTTCAGATCGCCCTTGTCGCCGCGACCGACGCCGAACACGCCGAGCAGATCGCCGAGGATGCCGTCGACGGCGATGTCGCTGAAGTCGATCACGCCGCCGGCGAACGGGCCGTTGTTCGCGAACGGAGAGCCGGACTCCTCGGCCCGGTGGCCGAAGCGGTCGTACATGGCGCGGCGCTGCGGATCACTCAGTACCTGGTACGAGGTGTTGAGCTCCTTGAAGCGGACCGCAGCGGCGGGATCATCGGGATTCCGATCCGGGTGGTGCTGCGATGCGAGCTTCCGGAAGGCCGCCTTGATCTCCTCCGGGGTTGCACCCTTCATGACACCAAGAATTTCGTAGTGGTCGCGCTGGGCCATTGCGTTTCAGCGACCTGACGTAGCACAGGGCGAACCGGGGGTGGGCGTGTCGGCATCGATTCTGCACGCGTCGCTCGCCGCGTGGAGCTGGCCGGAGTCGCGCCAACAATACGACTTCGCTGGCGTTGACCCGGCCGCGGGTTGTCCCTTTACTGAAGAGCTGCCGTCCCCACGTATGAGCGAGCCCCCACAGACACCCTCCGTATCTGCAGAAGTGCCCACGTCCGAGGTGCCCGAGCTCAACGCGAAGATCCTCTCCGCGCTGGCTCGGTGGATCGCGAAACACCACGGTGACTCGAAGCTGCGAGAGATCGCGGCGACCGCCGGCCTCGATGCCTCCGCGATCGAGGGCTCGACCCACTGGCTGACCGTGAAACAGTGCGAGAGCTTCCTCGAGCTCGCGCGCGGGCTCGTCGAGGACGACGACGCCTTTCTGCGCGCGTGCGGCGAGCAATTCTCCGAGAGCATGGGCGCCGTGCGCTTCATGGTCCGCGCGCTCTCGGTGCAGAAGTTCTTCGAGGCCGCCGCGAAGATGTCGCAACAACTGGTGCGCGTCAGTCAGTTCGAGGTCGTGGAATCGAAGCGGTCTTCCTTCGTGGTCCGCTACACGTCCGACAGGCCCGAATCCCGGCTGCTCTGCATCTCGCGGCAGGCCGCATGGGTCTACGGTCCGACGATGTGGGGCCTCCCGCTCGCCCAGTTGACCGAGAAGGCCTGCATCGCGAGAGGCGACCACTGCTGCGAGTACCACCTGACGTGGTTCGAGCGCGGCCGGGTTTATCCTATCGCCCTCGGCCTCGCAGCGGGCGTAGGCGCGGCGGTGCTCGTCGGCGGCAACGGGCACGGCTGGGCCGCGTCGGTGGCGCTTCCACTCCTCGGCGCCGCCGTCGCTCATCTCCTCGAGCTCCGCCGGACGAGCGCGAGCAACCTCGCGTTCGTTCAGGATCTCAACAACGTCCTCCGCACCGTGAGCCAGGACGAGGTCGAGGCGCGCTCCGAGATCGTCGCGCTGCACCATCGGCAGCGCGAATGGATCCGCCTCATGGAGCGAGAGGTCGTCGAGCGCACGATGGCGCTCGAGAAGATCGTCGAGGGACTCGACGGGCTTCAGCAGTCGCGCGTCTCCACGATTCGCGGCTTCTCCCACGACCTTCGAAATCCCCTCTTCGTCGTGCGCGGGAACACCCAGTTTCTGCGCGAGAAGTTCAAGGACGGCGACGAAGGCGACGCGCTTCGCGACACGGAGGCGGCGACCCTCCAGATCGAGGCGATGCTGGCGAAGCTCATGGAGGTTGCGACGCACGACACCGGCTTCGTCAAGCTCACGCCGCGACCGGTCCTCGTCGCGCCGCTGGCCGAGACGTTCCGCCGCCGGCTCAAGGCTCTCGTCCACGGCCGGGACATCAAGGTGAGCGTCTTCTGTACCCGCGAGGCGCCGAGCGACATCTTCATCGACCCGCTCGTCTTCGACCGCGTCGTCGACAACCTCCTGACGAATGCTGCAAAGTACACGGATCGGGGGAGCATCCTCCTCGAGATAAGCGGGATCCCGGCCGCCGCGCGCTCTCTCTCGGTCGTCGGGGGCGAGAGCGGGGGCGCCGAAGGCTTCTTGACGCTCAAGCTCTCTGACACCGGTCACGGCATCGCAGCCTCGGACGTGGAGCGAATCTTCCGGCCGCGACCCGTCGACGAGGCGAAGCGTCCGAACAGCTACGGCGTCGGTCTGTCGAGCGTCGTGCGCTTGCTCGCGCAGGTCGGCGGTCGACTCGACGTCATGTCCAAGGCGGACGTCGGCACCACGTTCTGGGCACACTTCCCCGCGAAGCCCCTCGAGCACAAGCGCGCCGTCGGTGCGGACGACAATCTCGAGAGCATCATCACGCGCGTGGTCACGATTCGGAAGGCGGAGGGCGCGTGACGATATCCATACCGCCGAGCAAGTTCGTCGCTCCCAACCGCACTGCGCCGCGCGTGATCGACGTGTTTTTGCGCTATCTGAAGGCGGAAGGCGTCAGCGTCGTCTTCGGCATTCCCGGCGGCCTCCTCCACCCTTTCTTCGAGGTCATCGAGGCCGACCCCGAGATCGAGCTGATCGTTTCGAAGCACGAGGAGGGCGCCGCGTTCATGGCAGACGGCCATGCGCGCGTCAGCCGGCGCTTGTCCGTCTGCGCCGGTACGTCCGGCCCGGGCGCGACGAACATGATCACCGGCGTGGCCTGCGCGTTCGCCGACGGCGTCCCCATGCTCGTCGTGACGGGTCAGGTCGCGAGTCACATGTTCGGCAAGGGAGCGGCTCAGGAGACGTCGCGCGAGGACATGGATATCGTCGCCATGTTCCGGCCGGTGACGAAGTACTCCGCGATGGTCACGTCGCCGGAGAGCATGGCGCAGCACCTCCGTCGTGCGCTCAGGCAAGCGCTCACGGGGCGTCCCGGCCCGGTGCATCTCAACGTGCCTGTCGACCTGTGGGAGCGCCCGCTCGAGGAGGCATGGTTCGATCCGCGGACATACCGGCCCGATACGCGCGGGTTCGACCGCGTCGCCGTCCAGAACGCCGCGAAGCATCTCATGGCGGCGAAGCGTCCCGTTCTCTTCGTCGGTGCCGGCGTCGGCATCGCGGGCGCGGAGGAGCACGTACGATCGCTCGCAGAGCTCTTGCCGGCGCGCGTGGCGACGACGCCACGAGGCAAGGGGCTCTTCCCCGAGGATCACCCCCTCTCCCTCGGCATCATGGGGTTCGCGGGGCACGCGGCGGCGCGCGAGGTGCTTCTCGGCCCCGGCACCGACGTCTTGCTCACCGTCGGCACGTCACTCAACGAGACGGCCACGCTCAACTGGACGCCCCAGCTACGCAAGGACCGCGTCTTCATCCAGCTCGACATCGACTCCGACCGCATCGGGCGCAACTACCCCGTTGACCTCGCGCTCGTCGGCGATGCGCAGACCATCCTCGTCGAGCTCGTCTACCACCTGCATCGATTGATGCGCGACGGCGAGGCCTCTGCATCGACATGGTCGGAGACGCGCCCCGCCGAGCGCGTCTTCTCGACGCCCGAGCTGCGGACGTCCGAGCAAGTACCGCTCGCGCCGCAGCGCTGGAGGAAGGATCTCGAGGAGGTCCTCCCGGACGACGCGATCATCTTCTCGGACATCGGCGGCCACATGCTCTCGAACCTCCACTACCTGACGATCAAGGCGGGGCAGAAGTTCGTCCTCAACCTCGGTTTCGGCTCGATGGGTCACGGGACCGTGGCTCCGATCGGCGCCGCGCTCGCCCAGAAGGGCCGCCCCGTCTTCGCGATCATCGGTGATGCGTGCTTCACGATGAACGGCATGGAGCTCGTCACCGCCGCGGAGTACGGGATCCCCGTCATCTGGATCGTCGAGAACAACAACATGCACGGCATCACGTGGCATGGCAGTCAGCTCGTCGGCTCGCGGGTACCGCTCTCGTCGGTGCGCTACAAGCGACCAGTCGAGGTGGCCGCCATCGCACGTGCGATGGGGCTCGCAGCGTGGGTCGTCGATTCGCCGGGGCAGATCCAGAAGGCGGTCAAGGAGGCGCTCCTCCACACGGGGCCCTCCCTCATCGAGGTGCGCGTCGACGCCCACATCGCGCCTCCGCTCGGCGATCGAGCGAAGTCGATCGCCGGCTTCGTCGAGCCGTGAAGATCGCCGCTCGCGACGTGCCGGCGCGTCGATGAAGTACCTCGCGGTCGTCGGGACGGGCGCTGCGCTGCCCGAGAAGAAGGTCGGCCCGGCGGACTTTCTCGCGAACGGTGCTTCTCCGGAGCTCCTCGCGGAGTGGGACGTGGGCGAGCACTACGTCGCGACGACGGAGACGGCGACGGACCTCGAGAGTCGCGCTTCGCTCGAGGCCATCGGGCGCGCCGGGTGGCAGCCGCAGGACATCGATCTCATCATCGGCTCGACGCTGCTGCCCGAGAAGGTCAACCCGCCGAACGTCTCGCTGACGCAGCACAAGATCGGCGCGTCCGGCGCGGCGGCCTTCGAAGTGGACATGTCGCTGATCGGCGCGGTGCCATCCCTGATGGTCGCCGACGCTCTCTACAAGGCGGGCCTCTACAAACGCATCCTCGTGGTCGCTTCGTGTCAGCTCCAGGGAGCGGCGGATCCCTCCGACCCCGCGTTCTTCGCGGTGTGTGGTGACGGCGCCGCGGCCGTCGCGCTCGGCGAGGTCGACGAGCCTGCCGGAGTGCTCGGCACGCACCTCACGGCGAACGGTAAGTTCTGGCACGTCGTCGGCATCGAGCCGAAGGCGCCGAAGATGGCGCCTGACGGCGACGTTCGGCCGCGCTTCTACATCGATCCCGGGCGTTGCGGCGACCCGCAGGAGTTCTTCGCCTGGGGGATGTCCTCCGTGCCGGAGGCGGTCGGCACGCTGCTGGAGAAGCTACAGCTGTCGCTCTCCGACATCGACTGGGTGTGTCCGCACCAGAACGTGAAGCCGGTGTCCGAGGCGTGGCTCGCGCGCATCGGCATCCCCGCCGACCGGGTCGTCCACACGCGCAAGGAGTACGGCAACTGCGGACCTGCGAACGTGCTCCTGAACCTGAACCGCGGCGCGGAGCGAAGGAAGTTCAAGGACGGCGACCGCATTCTCCTCTGCGGGCAGGGGTCCGGGATGTCCGTCGGGGTGCTCGTGCTTCGCTGGTATGGCGGCGCAAACCCGCGCATGACCTGACGGCTCCGGAGAGCGCGTCCTTCCGCGCACGGCGGCCATGTGCTACCTCCTCGCCCCTCTCGATGGTGCCCGTTTTCAAGCGTCTTCCCCTCTCCGAGCAGCAATCCCTCATGGCGCGCATCGTGGCGCGCTGCAAAGGGACGCCCGGTCAACCGAGCCCCGTCGTCGTCTTCGATCTCGACGGCACGCTCATGGACAACCGGCCGCGCACGCTGGCCATCCTCCGGGAGCTCGCCTTCGAGCTGAAGAACGAGGCGCACTCGGCCGCGGAGGTCTTCGCGGCTGCCCGCGCCGAGCACCTCGCGTACCTCCTCGGTGACACGCTGCGCAAGCTCGGTCTCGAGCACCCCGAGCTCGCGACGCGCGCCGAGGCGTACTGGAAGTCGCGCTTCTTCTCGGACGAGTACCTGAAGCACGACGTCGCCATCGAGGGCGCCGTCGAGTTCGCGAAGGCCTGCTACGCGGCCGGCGCGGTGCTCGTCTACTTCACGGGTCGCGATCTACCGCTCATGGGCCTCGGGTCGTTCCAGAGTCTGCGCGATCTCGGCTTCCCGATCGGCATCGTCGGCACCGAGCTGGTGTGCAAGCCGGACGCGAAGATCCCTGACGAGCTCTTCAAGCGCGAAGAAGGCCCGAAGCTCCTTCGCGTGGGTCGCGTCGTCGCCGCGTTCGACAACGAGCCCGGCAACTGCAACGCGTTCCGCGAGATGAACCCCGAGGCGGAGGTCGTCTTCGTCGACACGCAGCACCTCCCCGGCGCGCCGCCGCTCGAGGCGGGCGTCCACATCGTCGCCGACTTCCGCATGGCCTGACCGTGCGCCGCTGGGCCTCCTCGAGCCGCGTCGCTGCGTCGACGCTCGCGCTGCTCGCGGTCGGAGGCTGCAAGGCAATCCAGGGAGCCGCCGAGGGAACGCCCGACGCCGGCGCGACGCCGAGTCCGCAGGCGAGCGCGATGCCCGCGCCGCTCGCGAACACGCCGACCTCGAGCCCCAGCGCGACCGTGATCGTGATGCCCGAGGGCGGTCCGCCTCCGGTTCCGTTCCGCGGGGACGTTCCGCTCGCGCCTGACACGCTCGCACGCGAGGGGGTCGGTTACACGCTCTCCGCGGTGATGAAGCAAGCCGACCTGAGCGGTGCGCCGCGCGCGCAGGAGGTCAACCTCGCGGGGCTCGACTCCGCACGCAAGAAGACCGAGCTTCGTCTCGCGATCGAGCTCGCGCCGTCACGGATGCGCGTCGCATTTCTCGGGGCAGGGTGGATGTTGCCCGCCGATACGGAGCTGCGCGCGCGCTCCGACCGCTACGGTCACGTCGTCGTGTGGCCTGGAGGCGGCGCCTACCGGCCGCTCGCGCCGGGCACGCTGCGGGCGCTCATCGGTGAGCGTCGCTTCGACGTCGCTCCGATCACCTCGGCCGAGGTCGTCCTCAGGGACGAGGTGGGCAAGCGGATCGGCGTGCGCGCGCGCAAGGCCGAGGTCGCTACCCGTGCCGCGAAGGCCACGTTCGAGATCGGACGGATGCCCGACCTCGGTGACGGCGGCGCCTTGCTCTGCCGCATGCTGCTCGACCTCCTGAACGCGCCTCCGTCGACCCCGCTCTGCGGCGACGGCGAGTTCCCGCTACGCGCCGAGCTGCGCTGGACCATGCGCGGCTCGATCGCGTTCGAGGTCACGGGCATGCTGAAGCGCGAGAAGGTCGACCTGTCGACGACCACCCTCCTCGTGCCTCCGCCGAGCGCGATGTTCGCGGTGGGGCTGTTCCCGATTGCCGGGGTGCAGGCGTCCCTGTCGCCCTCCGAGCTCGCGGCGTTCCGCACCGGCCCCGTCGAGATGCCCACAGTGCCCCACGGCAACGGCGATGGGCTCGTCGTCGCGAATTCGAGCGATCAGGTTCGCATGCTCCACGTCGACGGGATCCCCGTGGCCTGGGTGGCACCCGGCGCGAAGGATGTGCTGTCGGGCCTCCAGCGCGGCCGCTACATCGTGCAGCTGCGGACGTTCCTGGGGGAGTCGTTCGAGCCGCCGGTCACGCAGACCGTGCCGGGCCTGATCCAGGTCGGCGGGTCGGACGCGGGCGTTCGCTGAGCGAGGGAGCGCAGCGACCGAGCGGACAAGCGCCGAGCGAGGGAGCGCAGCGACCGAGCGGACAAGCGCCGAGCGATTCAGGTGTAGTCGTCGCGCGTGAACGTGACGTCGCCGGTTCCGCTCGTCTCGGCATGCGCCCGCAAGGTCTCGACGACGGCCGTGATCACGTCGAAGCGCGTCGTCGGCAGGTAGTACTCGTCCTCGTCGACGTCCGGCATTGCAGCGAGCCGCTGATCGATGAGCTCACGCTCGGCAGGGTCGAGCGTGAGGTGAGCGTTCCAGCCCGGCTCGTCCTTCATCGTGATGGCCTCGCGCGCAATGCCCACCGGATTGAACGAGAGGAAGACGTGATGGAAGTAGAGCCGCCACGACTCGTGTGAGCCTTCGGCGAACCACTCGGCCGCGAACTCCTGTCGCATGACTTCGCCGAGGTAGGCACCGACCGCGGGGGCGACCAGATCGATGCTCTCGGGCCGTGCCTCGTACGCGGTTCGACCTTCGCGGATGTACTGGTCGACGAGGCTCAGGGTGTCGGGGGTGCCGTCGAGCGCGACCTTGTACTTCGTGGCCACGAAGCGCATGCAGGCGGCGACCAGCTCGGCTACCTGCGCAGGAGGGGGTGGAAGGGCCTCCGCGTCGGACTCCGGCTCGATCTCGTGAAGGCCGGCGCCGTTCGAACCATTTTGCTGCGGAGGGTCAGAGGCCATCTTGCGGGTTCCTCTATATACCCCTTCCCGTTTGGTGCGATGCCGCCTACCCTAGTTCTTCCATGCGGATCGGTGTCTTCAGCGACATCCATGCGAATCTCGAAGCCCTTTCAGCCGTTCTCGAGGCGTTTGGGAAAGAGAGCATCGATGTCTATTACTGCCTCGGCGACACCGTCGGGTATGGCGGCTCTCCCAACGAGTGCGCCGACCTCGTGCGCGAGGTTGCCAAGGTAACGATCCTCGGCAACCACGACGCCGCGGTCGCGGGCCGTATGGACTACTCGTATTATTACGAGGCGGCGCGTCATGCGCTCGACGTCCACGCCGCGATGATCTCCACGGAGAACATGGCGTGGCTCAAGCAGCTGCCCTACCAGCACTTGCTCGAGGACTCGAACGTCCTCCTGTGCCACGGGTCGCCGGTTCGCCTCGAGGAGTTCGAGTACATCTTCGCGCCCGAGCAGGCGCGCGAGTGTCTCCCGATCTGGGACAAGCTCGGTCACCTCACGCTGATCGGGCACTCGCACCTCTGCAAGGTGTTCGCGCTGACGAAGAACAGCGTCGAGGAGATGCCCGCGGTCGACTTCGAGCTCGCGCCGGACAAGAAGTACAGCGTGTCGGTCGGCTCGGTCGGTCAGCCCCGCGACTTCGACAACCGCGCCAGCTACGTCGCGTACGACACCGACAAGAAGCGCTTCGAGTTCAAGCGCATCGAGTACGACATCGAGCTCGCCGCGGACAAGGTCCTGCGCGCGCGCCTCGAGCGCAACTTCGCGCATCGCCTCTTCATCGGAGTTTGAGCCTGCGCGTGTGACCGCGAGTCTGAGAGCGCGGGTCTGAGACCGCGGGTCTGAGACTGCCGCGCCTCTCTCTCCTGGGGGAACATCCCACGGCAGCGAGCCGCAACGCTGTATCTCTTCGTGGATGTGAAGAAGCGCGTCGCTCTTGCTTGGCATGGTCGTCGTCGCCACGGCGGGCCTCACGAACGCGCACGCCTCGGCACGCGAGCACTACAGCTCTGGTCGATCGAGTGAGAAGCCGAGACGGAGAACGAGCTGCCCGCGTCAGCGCCCTGCGTCGCTCGCGCTAAGACCCCCGCCGATCGTCGGGTGGATGGGCGGAAGGGCGCGGCCGCCCGGGACCTCGGCGACGACGTCGCGCACGAAGGTCGCGAGGTCGACTTCGATCTTGTAAGTCCGGTTGCCCGCAGAGAGCGTGCCCTGGAGCGCGAGCGCGAGCTCGCCGCCGCGCGTGCGGTCCACGCGTGCGGTCGTGAT
>JANXVA010000139.1 GCA_025351875.1 Myxococcales bacterium
GAGCCGGTGGCCAACGCGGTCATCATCTACATGATGGACGTCTCTGGCTCGATGGGCGACGAGCAGAAGGAGATCGTCCGTATCGAGAGCTTCTGGATCGATGCCTGGCTCCAGAAGCAATACAAGGGCCTCGAGAGCCGCTACATCATCCACGACGCCGTCGCGCGCGAGGTCGATCGCGACACGTTCTTCCACACCCGCGAGTCGGGCGGCACGATGATCTCGAGCGCCTACAAGCTCTGCTCGCAGCTCGTCGACGACCACTACCCGCCCGACGAGTGGAACATCTATCCGTTCCACTTCTCCGACGGCGACAACTGGTCGATGGATGACACGCTCGCGTGCGTCGACATCCTCAAGCAGAAGCTCCTGCCGCGCGTGAACATGTTCGCGTACGGCCAGGTCGAGAGCCCTTACGGCTCCGGGCAGTTCATCAAGGATCTGCGCGAGCACTTCGCCAAGGACGACCGCGTCATCACGAGCGAGATCCGCGACAAGGACGCGATCGTCAACAGCATCAAGGAATTCCTCGGCAAGGGCGCCTGAGCAGGCGCGCGTGAAGATGGCACCGCCCTCACGCCTCGCCTCGCGCCTCCCTTGCCTCGCGCTCCTCGCGACGGGTGCCCTCGTTGCTGGCTGCATTCCCGGCGGCCCGCCGAAGGCTCCCGTCGTCGAGATCGACGACGCACCGCGCGATGCGATCCTGAGCCCCGAGGGAACACCGATCGCGCTCCGGCGGAGCATCGTCGCGGACCAGTATTTCTGGCTCCGCACGAAGGTCCTCGAGGGAGAGGCGCCGCCCGCGTTCGCCGAGTCCTTCTCGGCGATGCGCGATCTCCGAGGGGATCTGTCAGCCGATCCGACGGCGTGGGAGGACCTGGAGGTGCCGCTCGGTGAGGTGGGCAGCGCGACCGAGCTGCTCGCGATCTACGAGAGGCTCCCCGAGAAGAAGGACGTCGGCGGCGTGACCGTCGCGTTTCGCGCGGCCGCGGTCCGCCTCGCGCGCGCGATGGTCACGAACGAGGCGACGTATCGCAAGGGGCCCTATCGCCTGCACTCCGATGCGATCGGCGCCGCGGCGACCGACCTCGCGGCGCACCTCCTCCCGCGCGAGGGGGAGATCCTCCGCGCGATCGAGGCCGACATGGCGCTTCCCGGCGGCGCGCGCCCGATCGTCGTGACCCTCGTGAGCGAGGCGCCGTATCCCGGTATTTTTGCCGCCGATCAGCGGGGCCGGGTCATGGCGAGCTTCGTTCGCGTCCGCGGCCTCGACGGGAGCGCGCTCGTCGAGACCGTCCTCCACGAGTCGCTCCACGCGCTCGACGAGATGACGGTGCGCGAGCCGACGGCGATGAACCTGCTGCGCGCTGCGCTCGCGAAGCGCGGCATCGACGCGGAGGACTCGAACGCCGAGATGGCGATCAACACCGTGACCTTCGCGGAGGCCGCGAGCCTCGTGCGCCGGTTCGTCGACGCGAAGCACCGGCCGCTCGGCGAGAGCGGCTTCTACACGCTCTACGCGCCAGCGCCGGCGATCGTCGAGGCCTGGACCCGCCACGTCGCGCAGCCGGGCGAGGCGCTCGAGGGGACGGCCGACGCGATCGCCAAGGCCGTCACAGGTCCGTGACTCCGCCTGCGGGGTCTTCGGCGTGGGGGCTCAGCGGCTCGCGGTGGCGTTCGCTCTCGCGTCCGCGCATTGCACGAGGATCGTGCCGCCCTTGCGCGTGTACATGCTCTCTCCCCAGCGCTCCTGCGGAGGAAGCGTCCGCGTGTTGACGCCCGCCTGAGGGCTCGGCGCGGTCGGCGCGGTCGTGGGGTGCGCGAAGCCGTCTTCGTCCGAGCTGGCATGCGCCGAGCCGGGGAGGGGACCCGCGCTGCGCGCAAAGTAGTAGCCGTTCGGGCAGATAGCGGCGGCTGTGCGGAAGCACTTCTTGTCCATGTGCGTGCACGAGATGCTCTGCCACTCGTTGCTGCCGTCCGGGCCGCGGACGGGCTCGACGCGGACGCGGTTGCAAGCGACCGCCGAGAGGGCGACGAAGGCGACGAACACGGTGCTCAGAAGGGCGCGAGGGCGAGACATCGGGTCCCGGTAGTGCAACGCTGGTGCCGATCGGTCCGCCGATGAAGAGCCTATTAATTAGCTGCTTCGTGGGGTCGGGACCGCAGATGTGAACGCCGCTTCACGGGGGGTTGCCGGTGATGCCGCGCAGCTGTCGCGCTCGCCGCTGAGCTTCCGCACGCCGGTCGCTCGATGTCGAGGCACTCCGAGACAGTATACGATGCCTCACGGGCTCGGCCCGCCGACATGATCAAGCCGTCCCGGGTCCCGCCCATCGTCCGTCGCCTCGGCTGGGTCTCGTTCTTCACCGACGCCGGTAGCGAGATGATCTATCCGCTGCTGCCGGCGCTGCTCCTGTCGTTCGGCGGCACGGCGGTGTGGCTCGGCGCGATGGAAGGGATCGCCGAGGGACTCTCCGCGCTCGTGAAGTGGCGCATCGGTCCCGTCGTCGATCGCGCCGCGCGAAAGAAGCCGCTCATTCTCGGCGGCTACCTGGTCGCGACGCTGGCGCGTCCGCTCATCTCGCTCACGACGGCGGGCTGGCACGTCATCGTGCTTCGCTCGATCGATCGGATCGGCAAGGGCCTGCGCGGCGTGCCACGCGACGCGCTCGTCGCCGAGTCGGTCGAGCGGGAGTCGCTCGCCACGGCCTTCGCCTTCCATCGCATGATGGACAACGCCGGCTCGGTCCTCGGGCCGATCGTCGCCTTCACGTTGCTCCGCGCCCTCGAGCTTCCGATCCGCGTCGTGATCGCGCTCGCCGTCATCCCCGGGCTCATCTCGTGCGGCGTGCTCCTCTTCGGCGTGACAGAGGCGCCGCGACCCGACTTGGCAGAGGAGCCCGTCACCACGAACGACGAGCCGAGGACGCGGACGGCACTCCCGCGGGCCGTGCATCGCTACCTGCTCGTCGTCGCGCTCTTCACGCTCGGCGCGTCGGCCGATTCGTTCCTCCTCCTCCGTGCCGTGGAGCTCGGTATGTCTGCAGCGTGGGCTCCGCTCCTCTGGCTCGCGCTCTCGGGGGCCAAGGCTGCGTCGAACATGCCGGGCGGCTGGCTTGCCGATCGCGTCGGGCGCAAGCGCACGCTCGTCGCGGCGTGGCTCCTCTACGCGGCCTTCTATGCGGCCGCGCCGTACGTGACCTCTCCGCTCGCCTTCGCGGCGATCGTCGTCGCCTACGGCGCCTACTACGGCCTCGCCGAGGGGAGCGAGCGCGCTCTCCTCGCGGAGCAGGCCCCGCCCGCCATGCGCGGTCGTGCGTTCGGTGCGATGCACGCCGTCACCGGCCTCGCGGTGCTGCCGGCAAACCTGCTCTTCGGCCTGCTCTACGCGCGTCACGTCGCGCTCGCGTTCGGTGTCAGCGCGGCCTTCGCCGCGGGTGCGGCCGTGCTCCTCCTGGTCGTCGTGAAGGAGCACCAACCGCCACCGGAATCCGCTACTCTTTTGGCATGAGCGAGTTCGCGTTGAAGACCGCGCTCCCCGCCTACCTCGCGAGGGAGCAGGAGCGCATCGAGGGTTTTGCCCGTGAGGCAGGGCTCGACTTCTTCCCGACCGTCTACGAGATCCTCACCTACGACCAGATGAACGAGATCGCGGCGTACGGGGGCTTCCCGAACCGCTATCCGCACTGGCGCTACGGCATGGAGTACGAGCGCCTCGCGAAGAGCTACGAGTACGGCCTCTCGAAGATCTACGAGATGGTCATCAACAACAACCCGTCCTACGCGTACCTCCTCGAGGGCAACTCGCTGACGGATCAGAAGCTCGTCATGGCGCACGTGTACGCGCACGTCGACTTCTTCAAGAACAACTTCTGCTTCCGCTCGACCGACCTCGACACCGGCGGCCGCACGACGAACCCGGGCCAGCGCCCGAAGAACTACGATCCGAATCGCCGCTGGATCGACAAGATGGCGAACCACGGCTCGCGCGTGCGCAGGCATGTCGCGCGCATCGGCATCAACACGGTCGAGGACTTCATCGACCAGTGCCTCAGCCTCGAGAACCTCATCGACCCGCACGCCGCGTTCACCGGTCGTCGCGCGGTGAAGGACCCGGACGCCGAGGAGGTCGCGACCGAGGTGCCGCGCCTCAAGTCGAAGGACTACATGGAGTCCTTCATCAACCCCGAGGAGTACCTCGAGGAGCAACGCCAGAAGATCCAGGCCGAGAAGGAGAAGGAGAAAAAATTCCCCGTCCGCCCCGAGCGCGACGTCCTCCAGTTCCTCCTTTCGTACGCGCCGCTCGAGCGATGGGAGCACGAGATCCTCGAGATCATCCGCGAGGAGGCTCTGTATTTCACGCCGCAAATGCAGACCAAGATCATGAACGAGGGGTGGGCCAGCTACTGGCACTCCAACTTGATGACCACGAAGATCCTCGATGCCTCCGAGATCATCGACTACGCGGACAACAACGCGGGCGTCCTCGCGACGAGCGGCGGCCGACTCAATCCCTACAAGCTCGGCGTCGAGCTCTATCGCAACGTCGAGGAGCGCTGGAACAAGGGACAGTTCGGCAAGGAGTGGGAGGACTGCGACGACCTCGACTCGAAGAAGCACTGGAACCTGAGGCTCGGCCTCGGCAAGCAGAAGATCTTCGAGGTGCGCGCGCTCTACAACGACGTCACGTTCATCGACGAGTTTCTCACGCCCGACTTCTGCCGCGACCACAAGCTGTTCAGCTTCTCCTGGTCGAACCGCAACGAGCGCTACGAGATCGAGACGCGCGAGTTCAAGCAGGTCAAGGAGAAGCTCCTCTTCCAGCTCACGAACGCGGGCAACCCGTTCATCTTCGTGGAGGACGCCAACTACGACAATCGCGGCGAGCTTCTCCTCAAGCACGACCACCAGGGCGGTGATCTCCGCGCGGACTACGCACGCGAGGTCATGGCGAGCCTGGTTCGCGTCTGGAAGCGACCGGTCAACCTGCTCACCATCGTCGAGACCAAGCAGGTCATGATTCGCTTCGACGGTCGCGAGCACTCGACGCGCCACATGCGTCCGTGATCGTGCGCACCGTGCGCATCGTGACGCAGCGTGACGCATCGTGACGCACGTCGAGGCCACCTTCGTCCGTGACGAGAGCCACTGGCTCTTGAAGCTCTCGCCCGACGAGTGGATCCGCGCTGGGCTCTCCGACCTCGATCGCGCGAAGGCCGCCTACGACGCCAACAACCCGCGCGCCGGTCTCGCCGGCGCGAAGCGGGCCGCCGGCATGGCGCTCAACGGCGCGCTCATCGTCGAGCCGGACGAGCGCTGGGGTCGCTCCTATGTCGATCACATCATGGCGCTCGCACGCGAGCCCGCGGCGCCCGAACGCGTCCGCGAGGCGTGTCGTGAGCTCACCGGTGCGAGCGCGCCGTCGGCGGCCAAGCTGGTGACGCTCCGCACGTCGTCCCAGGAGCAAAGAATTCTCGAGGCGGCGCGCGATGTCATCGCGCACGCGTATGCAGTCGTGAAGCGTCACGAAGGACAACCATGAAGCGCAGTCTCCTCTCGGCGGTCCTCCTCCTCACATCCGCACTGGCGTCCGGCTCTCTGGTCGTCGCGTGCGGCGGCGCGGAGCCGTCGCCCGTCACCCCGTCACCCGCCGCGAGCGTTCCACCGCCGGCCGACCTCTCGTCGTTGCCACCACAGACCGTTCAGCCGCTCCCCGCTGCGCCGGTGCCAACGGCCACCGCCTCACCCGTCGCCGAGGTGTTGCCGCCGCCGAAGCCGACCACGATCTCGCTCGCGCACACGGGCGACGAGAAGCTCGACAAGGTCCTCGCCGAGGGCGACAAGGCCTTCGAGGACGCCGACTACACGAAGGCCGCCGCGTCCTACAAGATCGCGATGACGATGGCGCCGCGCCGCGCTGCGCCGATCGTCGGCTCCGCGCGCGTCCGTGCGGTGAAGAACAGCCCGAACCTCGGCTTCGCTGCTGCCGAGAAGAACTACGAGGTCGCCGCCGCCGCCAAGGATCTGAAGCGCGCCGCCGACCTCGAGCCGACGTTCGGGCCCGCGCAGGTCGAGCTCGGTCGTGCCTATCTGCTCCTCGGCGACGGCCCGCAGGCCGAGGCCGCGCTCCGCAAGGGCGCGCGCCTCCTCACGGACGACGCCGAGGCCCACTCCGCGCTCGGCATCGCGCTCCTCGCCATCGGTAAGACCGAGGAGGCGCTCACCGAGCTGTCGCGCGCGCGCGAGCTCGATCCGGGAAGCGCGGCGCGGCGCGGCAACCTCGGCACGGTGCTGTTCATGCGCGGTCGCGTGGCCGAGGCGATCAAGGAGTACGAGATCGAGGTGCGCCTCGTCCCCGACGACGCGCGCGCTCACTCCGATCTCGGCACGGCGCTCCTCGCGCAGAGCGACTTCACGCGCGCGGTACCCGAGCTGCGTCGTGCGATCCAGCTGGACGCGACGCGCGCGACGTTCCACTCGAACCTGGGCTACGCACTGCAGCTGTCGGGCAAGCTGACGGACGCCGTCGCCGAGTACCGCACCGCGATCAAGATGGATCCGAAGCTCTCGAGCGCGTGGATCAACCTCGCGACCGCGCTCTCACGCGACCCGAAGACGCGCGGCGAAGCCCGTCAGGCACTGAAGACCGCAGCAGGTCTCGACCCTTCCGATCCGAGAGTGAAAGCGAACCTCGAAGAGCTCGACGCGCTCGAGAAGGGCACGCCACAGAAACCCTGAAACTTGGGGTCTCGAACGCGCGTCACGACGACGCACGGGAAGCCGATAGAGAGATTTTACAAGCACCTTCGGGACGTTGCCGAGAAGGCCTCGCGTGCCTCTTTAAGCCCGCAAATGTGCGTGCAGGATCCAAGTTGACGGGGGGAATCCCCATCCCGTACCGTGCTCCACATCTAGGGGCGGGGCTGCGGCACGGACCGTCATTCGACCCTGGGTTTTGGGCTCGTTCAATCGCGTTCGTTTCAAGGTTTCTCGCAAGCAGTTGGAGGCTCCGATGGCAGTGGGCAAGGTGAAGTGGTTCAACGACGAGAAGGGGTGGGGCTTCATCAAGCAGGACAACGGTGCCGACGTGTTCGTGCACTACTCCCAGATCTCTGGTGACGGTCGCCGCCGCCTCTTCGAGGACGAGACCGTCGAGTTCGAGATCAAGGAAGGTCCCAAGGGCCTCCAGGCCATCAATGTCGTGCGCCAGGAAGCGGTCGCAACCGCCTGAGCGGTTCCAGCTCCGTACGCGAACGCCTGCTCTCCAACGAGGGTAGGCGTTTCGTCTTTAACGCGACTGCACCGGCAGCCGCCGGTCACGCGACGAGCGGGACGCTCTCGATGTGGAAGGAGTCCGCCTTCGCATCGAGGACATGGGCCTCAATCGCGCTGAGCTTGCCGGCGTCGTCGAACTCGTAGAGGTTGAAGCCGGCCATCTTGTGCTCGTGCTCGTGATCGAGCGACGCGCTCGTTGCGCCGACCGCGAGGAGCTCGCCGAGGGGCGTGCCGAGCGTGCACTGGCGCCGGAGGTGGAGATGCCCGTGGAGCAGGAGGCCACGATGGAGCCCGGCGAGCTTGGCGATCAGCGCGTCGGCGTCCTCGAGGCCCTTCATGAACGTCTCGAGCTTGCCGTGGGGGTTGTGGATCGGGTGATGGATCAGGATCACCGGAGTACGCTTCAGCACCTCAGGGTGCTCGAGGAGGCGGGTGAGCGCGTCGAGCTGCGCCGTGCCGAGGTATCCCGAGGCCATGATCGGTGGACGCGGCACCGCGCTCGACAGCCCGATGATCGCGCACGGCCCGCGCAGCTTCACGAAGGGGAAGCGTCCGAGTGGAATGTCGGCGCAGAGCTCCGGAAGATCGCTCGCGACGTAGTCGTGAAAATACTTGGTGAAGCGTCGATCGCGCATCGCGCCGCGCGTGTAGAGATCATGGTTTCCGGGGACGGCGGAGATCTGGTCCGGGGCGAGGCCCAGGTGCTCCTCGAGGAGCTCGCGCACCGCGACGAACTCCTGCTCGAGCGCGAGGTTCGTGAGGTCACCGGTGATGACTACGTGATCGACCTTCGCGCGCGTGATCTCGCGCGCGACTGCGCGTACGTGCGCAGGCCGATGAATGTGGCCGCGCTTCAGACGAAGGTTCACCCAGCCGGTGAAGCGCTTGTTGAGAAAGCGGTGGGTTGGCACCCCGTCGAGCGCAAGCACGTGGAGGTCGGAGAAATGTGCGATGCGCATGCGCTCCAATGTAGCCGACCCGCGGCTACTTCGCGTTCACGTCGTAGGCGCAGCGGAAGCCCGTCTCGCGTGAGGCATACGGCCACGCTCGGCGCGCGGCGGTGCGTTGCCAGTGCGCGGCCTCGCGGTACGACCCGCCCCGGATGGCATGGCCGTACGGGCTGTAGGCGGGGCCCTTCGGGTTCGTCTGTGCGCCGCGTCCGTACCCGTAGCCGTCGTCGTCGCGGTCGTACCAGTCGAAGACCCACTC
>JANXVA010000179.1 GCA_025351875.1 Myxococcales bacterium
CGCCGCGACCGCGAAGATGGTCGCCGAGATGCTCACCGCCGTCGTCGAAGAGGGCGGCACGGGTGTCGAGGCCGCGATGGCGGGCTTTCGCGTCGCGGGCAAGACTGCGACCGCGCAGAAGGTCGACCCCGCGACCGGCAAATACTCGGAGGACAAGTACACGGCGTCGTTCGTCGGCTTCGTCCCCGCCGACAAGCCCCGCCTCGTGATCGCGGTCGTGCTCGACGAACCGATGATCGGGCGCTACGGCGGAGACCTCGCAGGTCCCGTCTTCCGGCGCGTCGCCGAGGCGAGCCTGCGGTACCTCGGCGTCCCGCCCTCCCACTCCGCACCAAAGATCAAGGCCGTGACGCGCAATGGAGATGTCGCCGACGCGACGCTCGCCGCGATGAAGGCGGACGGCGCGAATCCCGCGAACGCCAGGCCCGAGGGCAACGGCGTGCCCGCGAACGTGGCGGCGCTGGCCCCCCTTGGGCCCCCAGCGCCGAGCGATGTGCGCGTCCCGGACGCGATGGGCATGGGCGCGCGCGACGCCGTTCGCACGGTCGGCAACGCGGGCCTCGTGCCGCTCGTCGAGGGGACGGGACGGCTCGTGAAGCAGGTGCCGTCGCCTGGCACGCCTGCACCCAAGGGGTCGTCCGTACGTCTGGTGTTCGAGCCAGCGTCATGAGCGGCGAGCTGAGGGGTCCGCGCCAGAGGTGCGGGTGATGGGGGACGACCTCCTCGAGGAAGCCCGACCGGCCGAGGGGATGAGCCTCGGGGACATCGCGCGCGAGATCCCGGGGAGCACAGCGACCGTCGACGGTGATGTCTCCGTGCTGTGCACGGGCGTGCACCACGACTCGCGCCGCGTGCAGCAGGGCGACCTCTTCGTGGTGCGCCGCGGGGAGAGGTACGACGGCACGGCATTCGTCGGCGACGCCGTGAAGCGAGGCGCCGTCGCGCTGCTCGCCGATCGCGCTGCAACGATAGCCGACGCGAAGGTGCCGGTGCTTCGCGTCGACGACGTGCCCACCGCTCTCGCGTACGCCGCCGCCGCCGTGTACGGGCATCCGGCGTTCTCGCTCGATGTGATCGGCATCACCGGTACGAACGGCAAGACCACCACGAGCCACCTCGTTCGCGCCGCCATCGACGGCGCGCTCGGGCTCCCGAAGTGCGGGATCGTCGGCACGATCGGGCACACCTACGCCGGCACGACGATCGCGGCCTCGCACACCACGCCCGAAGCGGATGAGCTCGCGCGTGTGCTCGCGGTCATGCGAAAGCGCGGCGCGACACACGTCGCCATGGAGGTCTCCTCCATTGCGCTCGTGCTCGGTCGCGTGCGCGCCGTGCGTTTCCGCGTGGCGGCGCTCACGAATTTGACGCAAGATCACCTCGACTTTCATGGGTCGATGGAGGCCTACGCAGCCGCAAAGATGGCGCTCTTCACCACGTGCGAGCCGGGACTCGCGGTGGTGAACGTCGACGACCCGTTCGGCGTGAAGGTCGCCGCGGCCGCGAAGTGCAAGGTGCTGCGCGTGCGCACCAAGGTCGGCGCGCTCGACGCCGACGTTGCTCCGCTGTCCGTCGACGCGAGCGCGAGCGGGATGCGCATCCTCGCGAAGGTCCCCGGCGGTGACGTCGAGATCAAGACGCGCCTCGTCGGTCTGCACAACCTCGAGAACCTGCTCGTCGCGATCGGGATCGCGAGCGTGCTCGATCTCGAGGTCGATCGTGCGGCCGCCGCGCTCGAGCACGAGATCGGCGCGCCGGGTCGGCTCGAGCGTTGCGACGGTCCCGGTGACGACGTGGTCGCGGTCGTCGATTACGCGCACACGCCGGATGCGCTCGCCCGCGTTCTCGATGCCGTGCGCGAGGTGTCGAGGCCGCTCGACGAGGCGGGCGGACCGCGCGTCGCCGCGCCGCGCGTGCTCTGCGTGTTCGGTTGCGGAGGCGATCGCGATCCCTCGAAGCGCGTCCCCATGGGCGAGGCGGTCGGTGCGCGCGCGGACGTCGCGATCGTGACGAGCGACAACCCGCGCACGGAGTCGCCGGAGGCGATCGCCGAGCCCGTCGAGGAGGGCGTTCGCGCCGCAGGCCTCACCAAGCTCGAACCCGAGGACATCGCGGCGGCTCGAAGAGGTTATCTCGTCGAGCTCGATCGGCAGCGTGCGATCTCGATGGCGATCGACCTGGCGCGGCCCGGTGACGTCATCGTCATCGCCGGTAAGGGCCACGAGGACTACCAGATCATCGGCACGACCAAGCGGCCGTTCGACGATCGCACGGAGGCGCGAAACGCGCTCCGAGCGCGCCGCGAGCGCACGCCGGAGTCGCGCTAGATGGCGACGCCCATCCCGACGAACCGCGCACGGTTCACGATCGACGAGATCCTCCGGGCCACACGTGGGACGCTCGTGCGGCGGGCCGTCTCGCCTCGCGAGCCGGTCGGTATCGTGACGGACAGCCGCGCCGTCGCGCCCGGCAACGTCTTCGTCGCGATCAAGGGTGAGTCGCATGACGGGCACGCGTTCTTGAGCGCGGCGGCGAAGCGCGAGCCCGCCGTCATCGTCGTCGAGCGCGGCCGTGCGGCCGGCTGCGATGGCGCGTGCTGGGTCGTGGAGGTGGATGACACCCTCGTCGCCCTCGGCGATCTCGCGCGCCTCCACCTGGAGGCCTGGCGGGTGTTCGGAGCCCAGAAGAAGGTTCTCGCCATCACCGGTAGCGCAGGCAAGACCACCACGAAAGAGCTCGCTGCCGCGCTCTTCCGCGCCATCGGCCCGACCCATCACACCGCCGGGAACCTGAACAACCGCGTGGGCGTTCCCTTCGTCGTGCTCGGACTCCAGAACGAACATCGCTTCGCGGTCCTCGAGATGGGCATGAGCTTGCCGGGCGAGCTCGACGCCATCACGTCGGTCGCGCGGCCGGACGTGTCGATCGTCACCAACGTCGGTCTTGCGCACTCCGAGGGCGTGGGTGGTCCTGACGGTGTCGAGCGGGAGAAGGGCGCCGTCTACCGCGCCCTCGAGCCGTCGGGGGTCGCGATCGTGAACGCCGACGACCCGCGTGTCATGCGCGCCTCGAAGACCACGCGCGCGGAGACTGTCATCACCTTTGGCCTGTCGGGAGCCGCGGCCTATCGCGTCGTGAGCCGTGAGCCTCATGCCGAATCGGGCTCGAAGGTCACGCTCGTGACCCCTGCGCGTCCGCTGACGGTGCACCTGCCGTTGCCTGGCGAGGCCGCGGCCATCGACTTCGCGGCGGCGCTCGCGGCGCAGGAGGCCGTGAGCGGTGGCGTCCTCCTCTCCCCCGAGGCCATCGAGCGCGCGCTCGCCACGGTCCGACTCGAAGGTCGCGCGACCCTCACCCACCTCGGCCAGGACATCGTCGTCCTCGACGACACCTACAACGCGAACCCGGCCAGCATGCGCGTCGCCCTCTCGACCCTCTTGGAAATCGCCGGCGCCCGCCGGAAGGTCGCCGTCCTCGGCGAGATGAAGGAGCTTGGGACCCACGCCGAGCCCGAGCACCTGGCCCTCGGCGACGTCCTCGCCGCCTCCGGTGTCACCCTCGCGATCGGCTGCGGAGGCCTGATTTCCAGGTCTCTCGAGCGTGCCGCCCAGCTCGGCGTCACGTGCGTCATGGCCGCTTCGACCGAGGACGCCGCCCGCGAGGCCACCGCCCGTGTCCTCCCCTCGGACGCCGTCCTGGTGAAGGGCTCGCGCTCGGTGGGGGCCGAACGGGTGGTCGCGGCGCTTATAGAAACTTGGCCCTTTCCGGAAAATTCTGCAACGTCGGGCTCCGGATGATTTACGAGCTCCTCTACCCGCTGCGCCACTCTGCGAGCTGGCTTGGGTGGCTCAACGTGCTTCGGTACGTTCCGTTCCGCGTCATCGCCTCGACGATGACCGCGATGATGATCTGCTTCGCGCTCTCGCCGTGGTTCATCCGCGAGCTCCAGAAGAAGCAGATCGGCGAGGTCGGCCGCGAAGCCGGGATGATCCCCGAAGGCCACCTGAAGAAGCGCGGCACCCCCACGATGGGCGGCGCGCTCCTCCTCCTCGCGGTGCTCGGCTCGACCATCCTCTGGTGCGATCTCCGCAACGTGTTCGTCCTCGCGGCGACCGCGATCACCGCGGGCTACGGCGTCATCGGCTACCTCGACGACTACCTGAAGATCCGCGCGAAGAACTCGAGGGGCCTCCCGGGTCGCTACAAGCTCCTCGGCCAGTTCCTCGTCGCCGGCGCGGTGCTGACGTGGGTCTTCACCTCGAAGGAGCACCTTCCGCCCGACTTCTGGGAGATCCGTGATCGCCTGGCGATCCCCTTCGTCGCCTTCAACAAGCACCCCATCCACCTCCCGCTCGCGCTCTACATCGTGTTCGCGGTCTTCACCGTCGTCGCGATGTCGAACGCCGTGAACCTCACCGACGGCCTCGACGGCCTCGCCATCGGCCCGGTGATCTTCAACGCCGGCACGTACCTGATCTGGGCGTATCTCTCGGGCGCGACGTTCGGCATCGTGAACGTCGCGCAGCGCTTCGTCGTCGCGAAGTATCTCGACATCCCGTTCATCGCGAGCTCGGGCGAGCTCGCGGTGTTCTGCGGTGCGCTGGTCGGCGCCGGCATCGGGTTCCTCTGGTACAACACGTATCCCGCGCAGGTCTTCATGGGTGACGTCGGCGCGCTCGCGCTCGGCGGTGGCCTCGGAACGTGCGCGGTGTTCACCAAGAACGAGCTGCTCTCCGTCATCCTCGGCGGCGTCTTCTTCCTCGAGGGCCTGTCGGTCGTCACGCAGGTCATGTCGTTCAAGCTCACCGGCAAGCGCGTCTTCCTGATGGCGCCAATTCATCACCACTACGAGAAGAAGGGGTGGCCCGAGCCGAAGATCATCGTGCGCTTCTGGATCATCTCCATCCTTCTCGCCCTCGTCAGCCTCGCGAGCTTGAAGCTCCGATGAGCACCATGCTCGACCTCAGCGGCAAGCGCGTCATCGTCGTCGGGCTTGGCCTGAGCGGCGTCGCCGCATGTCGGCTGCTGGTTTCGCGTGGCGCGAAGGTCGTCGGCACCGATAGCAAGCGGCCCGAGTCTGTCTCGGACGACGTGAAGGCCCTCGAGCGCGAGGAAGGCATCACGCTCGCGCTCGGTGGTCACGACGCGGCCCGTGTCGCCGACGCCGACCTGATCATCGTCTCCCCCGGCGTGCCCTCATTCCCCGACCTCGAGGCGGCGGATCGCAAGGGGATCCCGATCTGGAGCGAGGTCGAGCTCGCGGTTCGTGCCGTGAACGACGCTGCGCGGGTCGCAGGCCAGAAGCCGCCGCGTCTCGTCGCGATCGGCGGCACGAACGGCAAGAGCACCGTGACGTCGCTCGTGGGCGCGCTGCTCGAACGTGCCGGCCTTCGCACCTTCATCGGCGGAAACCTCGGCGAGCCGCTCGCTGCGCATGCGGACCAGCAGTTCGATGCGCTCGTCCTCGAGGTGTCGAGCTTCCAGATGGAGCGCGTCGACGCGTTTCATCCCGAAATTTCCGTGCTCTTGAACGTCACCGCGGATCACCTCGATCGCTACGCCGACCTCGCTGCCTACGCGCGTGCCAAGGGCAATGCGTTCGTGATGCAGACGGCCACGGACGTCGCAGTCGTCCCGGTCGACGACCCCGCTTGCGCCGCGCAGGCGAATCGCGGCAAGGGCCGTGTCGTCACGTTCGGCCCGGGCGGCATCGTCGACGTCCACGCGGACGCCGTCGTCGATCATCGTTCGCTTTCGAGCTTCGCGCGCGCGAAGCTCGGCCTCCAGGGAGGCCACAACGCGCTCAACGTCGCCGCCGCGCTCGCAGCGGTCGGGCCCTTCAACCTCGACCCGCACGTCATCGAGGAGGTCCTCGAGGGCTTCCGCGGCCTGCCGCACCGCATGGTGCTCGTCCGCAACCGCGCGGGTGTCCGCTGGTACGACGACTCGAAGGGTACCAACGTCGGCGCCACCGTCACCGCGGTGCGCGGCGTCGTCGAGGAGCGCGTCGTGCTCCTCGCGGGCGGCCGCGACAAGGGCGGCAGCTACGGCCCGCTCGTCGACGCGCTCCGCGAGAAGGGCCGCGCCGTGGTCCTCATCGGCGAGGCCGCTCCGCTCATCCGCGACGCCGTCGGCGCCGCCGTCCCGGTCCACCTCGCCGCGTCGATGGACGAGGCGGTGCGCATCGCTGCCGGCCTCGCGCGTCCGGGCGATGCAGTGCTCCTGTCGCCCGCGTGCTCCAGCTTCGACATGTTCCGCGACTACAAGGAGCGAGGCGACGTGTTCGTGAACGCGGTCCAGTCGCTCCCCGACGACGCCCCGCACGCGGGAGGCCCCCAGTGATGCTCAAGAACGTTCGCCGGATGCCTGCCGCCTCGATCCCGATGCAGCTCGTGCTGCCGCTCGACGCCAAGCCGGTGGAGAACGCCTCGAAGAAGCCCGTCGACGTGGCGATCGCCGCGCTCGTCGTCGCGCTCATCGGCTTCGGTGTCGTGATGGTCTACAGCGCGTCCGCCGTGCAGGCCACCCTGCACTACCACGACCCGCAGTTCTTCCTGAAGCGCCAGGCCGCCTACGCCGTCATCGCGCTCGTCATGTTCTTCATCCTCGGGATGGTGGACTACCACCGCCTCTACAAGCTCACGTACCCGGTGCTGGGCACCGTTGGTCTCCTGCTCGTCGCCTGCGTCGTCGGTCTCGGTCACAGCGGTGGCGGCGCGACGCGCTGGCTCTCCATCGGCCCCGTCCACGTCCAGCCTGCCGAGATGGCGAAGCTCGCGCTCGTGACATGGCTCGCGTACTCGCTCGCGAAGAAGGCCGAGCGTGTGAAGACGTTCACGGTCGGCTTTCTCCCGCACCTGCTCGTCGCCGGCGTCTTCATGTTCCTCTGCATGAAGCAGCCGGACTTCGGCAGCTCCGTCGTGCTCCTGCTCCTCACGTTCACGATGCTCTTCGTGGCCGGCGCGAAGGTCGGTTACATCCTCGGCGCGTCGATCCTCGGCGGAGCCTTCGGCGCCATCTCGATCATGTCGAAGCAGTATCGCTACGAGCGATACCTCGCGTGGATGAACATGGATCAGCACCGCGCGGACCTCGCGTACCAGCCGTTCCAGTCCGTCATGGCGTTCGGCTCAGGCGGCACGTGGGGCACTGGCATCGGCAAGGGCCTCCAGACGCTCTACCTGCCCGAGGCGCACAACGACTTCATCGCTGCGATCGTCGGCGAGGAGCTCGGCTTCGTCGGCGTGCTCTCGCTCTGTCTCGTCTACCTCGCGCTCACGGTGCGCGGGGTTCGCGCAGCGTTCCGCGCTCCCGACGACTACGGCGCGTACCTCGCGTTCGGCATCTCGACGATGTTCGGGGTGCAGGCGCTCGTGAACCTCTCCGTCGCGCTCGCGATCCTTCCGACCAAGGGCCTGACGCTGCCGTTCCTCAGCTTCGGCGGCTCCTCTCTTCTCGTCAACGCGGTCGCGGCCGGCATCCTGCTCAACATCTCACGTCAGGGCGCGCCTCGCCCCGTCGCGGAGTCTGAGGTCGAGACGCCCCCCGCGCCCGAGGTCGGGGACACCGCGATCGCCGAGGCGCTCGCCGCGGAGGGGCCTGCGGCATGAAGACGATCCTCATCGCCGGCGGCGGCACGGGGGGACACGTCTTCCCGGGGCTCGCCGTCGCGCAGGCGTTGCGTGAGCTCGCCGACGTGGAGGTCATCTTCGCCGGATCGCCGCGCGGCCTCGAGAGCCGCATCATCCCTCAGGCCGGCTACACGCTCGAGCTCCTCGACGTCGAGCCGATGAAGGGCGGAGGACCCGCGCGAGCGATCCGCGGCGCGCTCGTCGCGGCGAAGGCGATGCGTCACGCGACTGGGCTCATCGGGCGCGTTCATCCGAGCGCCGTCCTCAGTGTCGGTGGCTACGCGGCGGGGCCTGCTGCCCTCGCGTGCGTGCGCGCGCGCATCCCGCTCGCAGTGCTCGAGCCGAACAGCGTCATCGGCCTCGCCAACCGCCTGCTCGCTCCGTTCGCGGCGCGCGCGTACGTGGCGTGGGCGGAGACCAAACGGCACTTCCGCGGCGACAAGGCGCGCCTCTACGGCGTGCCGCTCCGTCCCGGCTTCGAGCCGCGCGCGTACACACCGAAGTCGAGCCAGAGGCGCGTCCTCGTGCTCGGTGGTAGCCAGGGCGCGACCGCGTTGAACGAGCGCGTGCCCGGGGCCATCGCACGCGCCTCGGCCAACGTGGGAGACCTCCACGTCGTCCACCAGACCGGCAAGGACCGCGAGGCCGACGTCCGCCAGGCCTACGAGCGCGCGGGCATCACGACCGCGGCGGTCGTTCCGTTCCTCGACGACGTCGCCGACCGGATGGCCGCCGCCGACGTGGTCATCGCACGCGCGGGCGCCGTCACGGTCGCGGAGATCCTCGCCATCGGGCGCGCCTCGATCCTCGTGCCGTTCCCGCACGCCGCCGACGACCACCAGGCGAAGAACGCGCTGGCGCTCGCCGACCTCGGCGGCGCGATTTGCATCCGTCAGGAGGCGGCCGACGAGGTCCGCCTCGCGACCGAGCTCACGCTGATGTTCGAGGAAGAGGAGCGGCGCACCCGCATGGCGCAGATCGCGCGTGATCTCCTCGCCCTCGCGGGCATCGGCTTGAAACCCGCCGAGGTCCCACCGCCCCACAAGCCGATGAACGGCGGCGGAACGAACGGCTCCTCGCGGATGTCCCCGTTCGGGCTTCACCAGGCGCAGAAGATCCCAACGTCCTCCTCGAAGGGAGTCTCCTGATGTTCCGCGGGCGCGTCCGTCACGCGCACTTCGTCGGCATCGGCGGCATCGGGATGAGCGGCCTCGCGGAGATCCTCCGCACCATGGAGTTCGACGTCTCGGGGTCCGACCTCAAGCCCAACGACATCACCCGCCGCCTCGAGACGATGGGCGTTCGCGTCGACGTCGGCCACCTCGCGAAGAACGTCGAGGGCGCGGACGTCGTCGTGTACTCGAGCGCGATCGACCCCTCGAACCCGGAAATTCAGCGCGCTCAGGAGCTGGAGATCCCGATCATCCCCCGCGCGGAGATGCTCGCCGAGCTGATGCGCGTGAAGTACTGCGTGCTCCTCGCCGGCTCGCACGGCAAGACGACCACGACCTCACTCGTGGCCACCGTGCTGCGCGCCGCCGGGCTGGACCCCACCGTCGTCGTCGGCGGTAAGGTGAACGCGCTCGGCTCGAACGCGCGCCTCGGTGAGGGCGATCTCTTCGTCGCCGAGGCCGACGAGAGTGACGGCTCGTTCCTCAAGCTCACGCCCACGATCGGTGTGATCACCAACATCGACGCCGAGCACCTCGATCACTACGGCACGCACGAGAAGGTGAAGGAAGCCTTCGTGCAGTTCGCCAACAAGATCCCGTTCTACGGCCTCGCGGTCCTCTGCCTGGACCACCCGCACGTGCAGGCGATCCTCCCGCAGATCATGCGGCGCCACGTGACCTACGGCGTCTCGCGGCAGGCCGACTACCGCGCGAAGAACATCCAGTTCTCCGGGCTCGATACGCACTTCGAGGCGTATCGTCGGGGTCAGTCTCTCGGCAATTTTTCCGTGCGCATGCCCGGTCACCACAACGTGCTCAACGCGCTCTCCGTCATCGCGGTCGCCGACGAGCTCGAGGTGCCGTTCGACGTCGTCCGCGAGGCGATCAAGAGCTTCCACGGCGTGCAGCGCCGCTTCACGGTCGTCGGTACTCCCGCCATCGAGCGCGACGGCAAGAAGGGCGACGTCATGATCATCGACGACTACGGCCACCACCCGGCCGAGGTCGAGGCGACCCTCGACGCCGCGCAGAACGGCTTCGACCGTCGCGTCGTCGTCGCGTTCCAGCCGCATCGCTACACGCGGACGCAGTCGCTCTTCGGCGACTTCACGCGCGCGTTCAACAAGGCCGACGTGCTCATCATCACGGACGTGTACGCCGCCGGCGAGAAGCCGATCGCGGGCGCGACCGGCGAAGCGCTCGCCGACGCCATCCGCGCGCATGGTCACCACAACGTGCGCTACATCGGCGACAAGAAGAAGATCGGTGCCGCGCTCCACGAGATCGCGCGCCCCGGCGACCTCGTGATCGCGCTCGGAGCAGGCGACATCAACGCGAGCGCGCGCGAGCTCGTCGCGGCCCTCGAGAAGGAGAACGCGCCGTGAGCACGCTGCCGCCCATCTCGAACATGCCCGCTCCGCCGCCCCCGAGTGGCAACGCGAGGCGCAG
The DNA here is from genome assembly GCA_025351875.1 of Myxococcales bacterium. Lineage (GTDB taxonomy): Bacteria > Myxococcota_A > Polyangia > Polyangiales > Polyangiaceae > Labilithrix. Next base: position 10,253 of record JANXVA010000179.1, read on the forward strand.
GAGCGTTTCTCCCAGGCGCGCGTCGGGCGCCTCCATCCCGCCGACCGAAGCGCCGCTCGCGCTGCCCGCAAAGGCGGACACGATGCCGCGCGAGTCACGCACGGTGCGCATCGCCCGAGGCGTCGTCGGCTTCCTCATGGTCGTGAGCATCGGCGGCACGGTGGCCTGGGGCGCGCGCAAGTACGTCAAGTCGAGCCCGCGCTTCGCGATCAGCGAGGTCATCACGACGGGGGCGAAGCGCCGCTCGCCCGACGAGCTCGCGAGCATCGCCGGCATCGCGAAGGGACAGAACGTGTTCAACGCGGACCTCGACCGCGCCCGTGCGCGACTCATCGCGGATCCGTGGGTGAGCGAGGCCTCGCTCGCGCGCCAGCTGCCAGGGACGGTCTTCCTGCGCGTCGTCGAGCGCGAGGCCGGCGGCATCGTCGCGACGAACGACGGAAGCGCCAAGGCCGCGGGCGGCGAGACCTACATCGTCACGCGCGAGGGGACGATCATCAAACGCCTCGAGGCGGGCGATCCCACGGATCTCACGGTCGTCACCGGCGTCGTGCTCCAGCACCTCCTGGACGACCGCGAGGGCGCCGCGCGCACCATCCGTCGCGCGCTCGATCTCGCGGCCGACTACGACCACACCCCGCTCGCCTCGCGCTCCCCGCTCGAGGAGGTCCACGTCGAGGTAAACGGCGAGATGACGCTCGTCGTCGGCAAGAACGCCGTGGCGCTCCACATGGGCGCACCGCCCTACCGTCGCAAGCTCGATCAGGCCATCCGGGTCATCGCCGAGCTCGATCGCCGGGGTGCCAAACCCGACTCGATCATGCTCGACAACGAGGCGCGGCCCGACCGCGTCGTCGTCCGAATGCGCTGAGCCGCCGCGGTGCGGCGGGCCCCCAGGGGTGCCTTCTTGGCGCATTTGGCAACGACACTCTTGGTTTCGGCGCCGATGGCTGGCACTGTCGGCGTGTGCAGCACCAACCGGGAGCGGGGAACTTCATGCGCGTCGGAAACTGGATCGTCCTTTCATTGGTCGTCGGCCTCGTCGTTCTCTCCACGGGGTGCAAGCCGAAGGTCGGCGCCAAGTGCAAGCCGGGCGCGGTCGTCTGCACGAAGGAGGGCGCACTCAAGGACGGCGCGCTCTTCTGCGGTGACAACAACAAGTACGTCGCCACCGGGTGTCACGGTCCGGCCGGCTGTACCGCCGCGGGGACGGCGTCGGCATGTGACGCCACGCTCGCGCTCGCCGGTGAAGGCTGCGAGGTCGAGGGCAACATCGCGTGCGCAGTCGACAAGAAGGCGCAGCTCGATTGTAAGAACCACACCTGGGTCGTGGGCGCGACGTGCAAGGGCGCGAAGGGCTGCGAGTTCAAGGACGAGGAGCTCTTCTGCGACCACACGCTCGCCGACAAGGACGACCCGTGCCACCGCGACGGTCAGATCGCGTGCACGAACGACCGCGCGTTGATCCTGAAGTGCCAGAACAACATCTTCACCGCGGTCGATGCCTGCCGCGGCCCGAAGTCGTGCACGTTCGAGGAGCACCCGGAGCGTGACCTCGTCGAGTTCGACTGCGACGACTCGTTCGCGAACGACGGAGACCCGTGCAACTCGGAGGGCTTCTTCGCCTGCGCGGTCGACAAGAAGTCGATCAACTCGTGCAAGTCGAAGAGGTTCTCGCTCGTGAAGACGTGCCCCGGCGCGAAGGGCTGCACCGTGGACCCGGACGGGCAGCGGCTGCACTGCGACCAGGCCGGCGGCGCCGCGTTCACCGGCACCGGCGGCGGCGGCAAGATCTCCTCCGCCTCGGGCGGCGAGAAGGGCGCGGCGAAGGCGAAGCCCGGCGCGTCCGCGAGCGCAAAGCCCACGACGTCGGCTCCCGTCGCGGCCTCCGCGTCAGCGAAGCCTGGGACCTCGGCCTCTGCGGCTGCGTCGGCGAGCGCCAAGCCGGCAGCTTCGGCTTCGGCCTCTGCGGCCGCGTCCGCTTCCGCCTCCGCCTCCGCGAAGCCTGCGACGTCGGCGAAGCCGATCGCCTCCGCCATCAAGGTCATCAAGAAGCCCTGACCTTCAGGGGAGCCATTTCGCGCCGCGAGGCGGCGCGTCAGGGCCGGCAGCGCGCGGCGTCGAGCCGATAGAGCACGAAGTCCGATTGCGACGCCACTCGCCGGCGTACCTCGAGGAGGCGCACGACGTCCGTCTCCTCCAAGACGAGCCCGGCAAGGTCGAGCACCGGCCTGCCGTCCGCATCGGGCATGACGACGTAACAGATGCGTTCCTCGTCGAGGTAGCCGGCGAGGCCGCCGTGCGTCATGCGCCGCGCGTACTCGAAGTCGTTGACGAGCCCGTCGGCGTCGACGACGTCGTGGCCCGAGAAATAGCCTAGAAAACCAGGGTTGTCGTAGGTGAAGAGCGTGGCTCCACGCGGCACGAGCGTGCGCAGCTGCGAGACGAACATAGCCGCTGCCTGCTGGTCGCCCGCGTAGACGATCTGCGCCCGCGCGGCGCGCGCGACGAAGGCGATCGTGACGACCGCGACGAGGCCGTGAGCGGCGCGCACGAGGCCGAGCGGGCGGCTCGGCGCGCGCAGCGCATGCTCGAGCGCGAAGAGGAGGCCGAGCGAGCTCGGGACCCAGTACCAACCTCGCAGGACGCTGAGCACGGTGTGCATCGCCAGGAAAACGGACGACGCGAGCACGACGAGCCTCGTGCTCCTGTCTCGCCGAACGACCATCGCCAGAACGCCGATCGCCAGCAGCGCGACGAGGAGTGACGTCTGTGACGCTGACGTCGTCGTATTCATCGCGAGAGTCGCGGGGATGTCCCGAAGGCTGATGCCCATCTTCAGAGTCGCCGCGACGCTCACGAGCTCTCCGAACATGAGCTTCATGGTCGCGAGCTGCACGGCTGCGCCGACGAGCGTCGCGACGGCGAGCCTGCGCGCGCGCGGGGCATCCCGGGGATGGAGCAAGATCGCGATCACGAGCGGCACGCACGACAGATCGATGCGAATGAGCGGGAGCAGAAGGGCAAGCCACGGCTCCGCCCCGCGCAGGCCGTCGTCCTCGTCCCGCGTGGCCCTGCGGAGGAGTCCGAGCATGACCGGGATGGCGATCGCCATCTCGGTGAGCGATACGTTCGACACGAGGAGGACGAATGCGCACAGCTGGAACGAGCGCGAGACGAAGAAATGTCGTGCGGTCGCGAGCGCGAGCGAGATCGCTACCGCGAGGTACGCGAGGAGGTGAGCCGACTTCTCGAGAGTGACGACGGCGAGCGCGCGGGACACCGCCGCAAGGACGAATGCCCAGGGCAGGTGGTACCCGCTCGTCGTGTGCACGCCGTCGAAGGTCGACCGACCTCGGGTCGCCAGGCTGTAGGCGATCTGCGCGTAAAAGTAGCCGTCATCCGCAATGAGGGGGTTCGGGAGCCGCGATGCGACGGGCAGGAGCGCGAGCGCCAGCACGCAGCCGATCGTGAGGAGCACGAGGCACCGGCGAGCAGCGGGACGTCCGGACCACCACATTCGAGTCCGATCCTCTACGCGCCGCACGGGCGCCGTACGACGCCGTCGACGCGCTCGGCGATCGCCATGAGGTGCTCGGCGGCCACGACGCCGGAGCGTGTGTCGATCGTCAGGTGCATGCTCGCGAGGTCGAAGGCACTCTCGACGGTTGCGACCGCGAGCTCGCCTGCGAACGCGGGGAAGAGCTCCCCGATGGTGGCGCGCATCGTCGCGTGGGGAGCCAGGGTCCCGCTGTGGACGAGCTCGTCGCCGCGCGCGCTCGTGAGCCGGATGACATAAGGCGCAGTCCGATCGTAATCGAGCGCGACGCTCGGATTGGTGACGGCGAGCGTGCTGGTCCGTGGTCCCCGTGCGAACACCCGGAAGAGCGCCCGGTAGGGAGGCGCGCCGTGCGGGCGGTCGACGGCGTTCCATCGGTCACTCCAGAGCATGGTCCGGGCGACGCTCACCTCCGTGCGGTACTCGAGTAGCGCCTGCACTCTCCGAGGGTAGTGTTCCTTTCGCTCGTCGTCCGAGAAGCTCAGCGCGAGGTGCCCCTCGAACGGCTGGTCGCCCGTGAGCTCGGCGACGTCGCACGTGGTTGCCCCTCGGCGTGGGGCGATCGCCCATCGCTCGCGATGGACGATGAGCCGGCCGCGCAGGTCGTGGAGCCTGGCGTCCACGAAGAAGTCTTCCTCGAGGTCGCCGTGCGACTGGAAGAGGTGAAGCCGCGTCCTGAGCGACGGTCCGTGGGTCGCGTACGCCGGGTTCATCTCCTTCTGGCCGGTGACGAGCATCAGCTCGTGTGGGATCGACGCTGCCGCCTCGGCGTAAGGGAAGACGCGATGAACGAGCCTCGGAATCGGCGCTCCTGGATAGCGATTGCCGCCGTGGTAGCCAGACACGAGGGCGCCTTCCGTCATCACGTAAGGCCTGGTGAAGACGCCGCGCGCGGCGAAGGCGCCGGTCAGCGTCGCCTCGACCCCGCCGCAGAACTCGACCAGCTCGGGGGTGAGCTCGCCGAGAGCGATCGCGTGCACGGAGAACGGCGCCATCGCGTGGCGGTAGTCCGCGGCGCGCTCGTCTCCTCGGCTGTTGCGGAGCATGATCCGCAGCGCGTCGGGCGGCTGCTCCTCGGGGCCGTTGACGATCACGAGCGACGTGCGCGTCGACGAAGTCTCCAGGAAGACGATCTCCGTGAGCTCGACCGGGCGCGAAGCGAGGACGACGGACTGGTCCGCATGCAGCGTCACGAGCTCGCCTTGCTCGCTGAACCAGTCGACCATCGTCAGGGCACGTGAGTACTCCTCCGCGAACGCGGGACGCTCACCGAGGGGCGTCACCCAGACCACCAGGGCGCCCTCCGCGACACCCCGCGCGAGGTCGGAGCTCACGCTGCGGGAGTCGACGTGGAGCGTCTCTTCGGCGCCGAGATCGTGCGACCAAGACGTGACGAAACGCCCCTCCACGTCATGAAGCGCGAACGTCAACACGACTCCGCGGGCGGCCATTCGCGGTGCGAGGAGCGGACCGGCGATCGTCACGAGCGTGTGACGGTTGCCGTCCTCGCGCCACCAGAGGAGCTCGGCGCCGAGGGCGTTGTCGGGCGGGGAGAACGTCAACGAGCCGAGATGATGGCCGGTCGCGCTACTTGTAACAAGCGATCGAGCATGTGTTCAGCGCGGAACAATCGGCGTCGTTGAAGCACGCGTCCCACGCGGAGCAGCACTTGTCGACCGTGCACTGGCTGCAGTTGGCCGAGGGCGTGCTCACGGGGTTCTGACACGAGCCGTGTCCCGGGGGCTTCGACACGCCAGAGCCGATGCCGTCGCACGCGGTGGGGCAGCTCTTCGCCCAGCACGTATCGATGCCCTTGCCGATGAGCGCGCCATTCGGATGCTTGGCCTCGCACGCGGAAATGCACGCAGCCACGGGATCCCCGCCGTCCGCGGAGGTCCCGGTCGTGCTCGACCCGCCGCCCGCGTCACCTGTCGCAGGAGCTCCGGTCGATCCGTAGGTGCCCGGATCCTTCGAGCCCGACATCGTGCCGATGTCAGGGGCGCCCGTGCCCTCGCCCGAGGGCGACGAGTCCGAGGAGCACGCCTGGAAAAATCCGCTGGCAGCGATCAGCAGGATTGCCGTGATGACGCGGTTCGACGACATGGCGAGCTGGAGCGAGCAACCTCCGTACCGATCGCAATCGCTGCCAATCGCCCGCAGATCAGGCCGTCTCACCCCTTCCAAATGGCGGCCTCGGGGACTCGGGTGGTGCATCCTGGACCACTCGGGCCGACCGGCGCAGAGTCGGATTATCCCCCACATCGAAGGGGAATCCCGCGAAATCGGACCGCCACTTATTTGGCCAGACGCGTCCGACTATGCGAACCCTGGGCATAGATGAGCACGTCGGCTTCGCAAGGGGAGATCGTCGTCGGCCTCGATATCGGCACCACGAAGGTGTGTGCCGTCGTCGGAGAGATCGCCGAGGATGGAATCACGATCCTCGGGGTGGGCTCGGTGCCCTGCCGCGGCCTGCGGAAGGGAATCGTCAGCAACATCGACTGGACGGTCCGCGCGATCAAGGACGCCATCGAGGCGGCCCAGACGATGGCCGGCGTCGAGATCCGCACGGTTTACGCCGGCGTCGCTGGTAGCCACATCCGGTCGCAGAGCTCGGACGGCGTCGCGGCCATCGCCGGCGGCGAGGTCACGCGCGCCGACGTCGAGCGGGTCCTCGAGGGCGCTCGCGCCATCCCGGTCGACGCCGACCGCCAGATCCTCCACGTCCTGCCCCGCGAATACGTCGTCGACATCCAGGACGGCATCCGCGACCCGATCGGCATGAGCGGCGTTCGCCTCGGCGCGAAGGTCAACCTCGTCACCGCGGCCACGAGCTGCGTGCAGAACGTCATTCGCTGCGCCGAGCGCTGCGGCCTGGTCGTCGCCGACGTCGTCCTCGAGCCGCTCGCGAGCGCGGAGGCGATCCTCTCCGACGACGAGCGCGAGATCGGTGTCGCGGTCGTCGACATCGGCGGCGGCACCACCGACATCCTGATCTACGTCGATGGCGGCATCGCGCATGCGAGCGTCATCCCCGTCGGTGGCAACAACATCACGAACGACATCGCCGCCGGCCTTCGTACCCCGATGGCCGAGGCCGACCGTCTCAAGCGCCTCTGCGGCTGCGCCCTCGGGCGCATGGTCGCGGACGACGAGGACATCGAGGTCCCGGGCGTCGGTGGCCAGAAGCCGCGCCGCACTCCGCGCCGCGTGCTCTCCGACATCATCGAGCCGCGCGTCGAGGAGATCTTCGCCGTCGTGCGCAAGCGTATCGAGGACACCGGGCTCCTCGAGCAGATCTCCGCAGGCGTCGTCCTCACGGGCGGGGCGGTGCTCCTCGAGGGCACCACCGAGCTCGCCGAGGAGATCCTCGGGATGCCCGTTCGCATCGGGTTCCCCACGGGCGTGCGCGGCATCACGCAGCTCGTCCACGGACCGCAGTACGCCACCGGCGTCGGCCTCGTGAAGTACGGCGCGCAGGCGATCGCCGAGGGCCACGCCCGCGCAGCAGCTCCCGCGCATTCGATGATGCGCATGACCGCCGCGGCGGTGAAGAGGAATGACGACATGGCTGAGGGCAAGGATGAGATGCCCAAATCGTCGTCGAAGTTGTGGGAGTGGCTGAAGGCCGCTTTCTGAGCGACCTTCTCAAGCTCCTGTCGTGTGATTCACACGACCTGATTCGTATTCAGCGTTACTGACAATACCCATTCTCGTTTTACCGCCATATCGAGGAAGAGGCGCCTTGGTGTTGCGGGTTCGGTCGCGCTCGCGCGATCTCTCCATTTTCGTGTAATCCCCGGGAGGCCAGAGGCTCATGACGTTTTCGATCGAGTTTGCAGACGAGCAGCAGGAATACCAGGCCCGCATCAAGGTGATTGGCTGCGGCGGCTCCGGCGGCAACGCGGTCAATACGATGATCAACTTCGGCCTCGAAGGCGTGGAGTTCATCGTCGTCAATACCGACGCGCAGGCTCTCAACGGCAATGCAGCCCCCACCAAGCTGAACATCGGCGGCGCGGTCACGCGCGGCCTCGGCGCAGGCGCCGACCCCGAGCGTGGTCGCAAGGCCGCCATGGAAGATCACCAGCGCATCAAGGAGCTCATCGGCGGCGCGGACATGGTCTTCGTCTGCGCCGGCATGGGCGGCGGCACGGGTACCGGAGCCGCTCCGGTCATCGCGCAGCTCGCGCGTGAGGAGGGCGCCCTCACGGTCGGCGTCGTCACGAAGCCCTTCCTCTTCGAGGGACGTCAGCGGTCTCGCCGCGCCGAGCTCGGTCTCGCGCAGCTCACCGAGCACGTCGACACGCTCATCACGATCCCGAACCAGAAGCTCCTCATGCTCGGCGAGGAGGACCTCTCCTTCATCGACGCGTTCCGCAAGGCGGACGAGGTCCTGTTCCAGGCCGTCAAGGGCATCTCCGACCTCATCACGCAGAACGGCATCGTCAACGTCGACTTCGCCGACGTGAAGACGGTCATGGCCTCGATGGGCCGCGCGCTCATGGGCACCGGCATCGCCAAGGGCAACAACCGCGCGCGTCTCGCGGCGGAGATGGCCATCAGCTCGCCGCTCCTCGACGACATCTCGGTCGACGGCGCCACGGGCGTCCTCATCAACATCGTCGGCGGCCCCGACCTCAAGATGCGCGAGATCCAGGAGGCGGCCAGCCTGGTCCAGGAGATGGCGCACGAGGACGCGAACATCATCTTCGGCGCGAGCATCGACGAGGCGCTCGGCGAGAACGTCAAGGTGACGGTCATCGCGACGGGCTTCGAGTCGATCGAGCGCATGGCGACCATGAACGAGGGCGCGCGCCTCTCGATCCAGCCGCCGCAGACGGTCCCGTCGATGCAGTACGTGCCCCAGGCGAGCCAGCACATGACTCACCCGTCGCACCCCTCGCAGCGCCCGGTCTTCCAGCAGAATCCGTCGTTCCAGCAGGCGCCCCAGGCGGCGTCCCGCGTGAGCGAGACGGCCCCCGCGTTCTCGAGCCGCCGCATCCCGGCGCCCTCGGAGTCGCGCACGGTGCCTGCGAGCACCCGCGTTCCGTCGCGCGAGCGCGCGTCGTCGAACTTCCCCGCGTTCGACACCGACTGGGACGTCCCGGCCTTCCAGCGCAAGGGACAGTGAGCCCGCGGCTCACGCCTGCAGCGTGAGTCTCGGCGGCCAGGAAAGAGACCGAGGACCGTGAGGTCCTCGGTTTCCTTTTGTGGTGCGCGCCGCCTTTTCTGAGCGCCTACTTCGGGTGGACGCGCGTGACGAAGAGCGGGGTGCTGTCGACCGTGACCTTCAGCCGGCTCCCTGGGAGGAATTGGCATCGGTGATGACCACACCGCCAACACCGTCCGGGCCTCGATAGTCGTACAGCCCGGCGACCGAGCCCTCGGCGACGCGCGAGGCGCTTCACGTAAGCGGGTCTCACCGAACCGACCAGAAAAGGGGCGAAAGACCGTGTAAGGTCCCGCTTCGCGACCGGGCGCCCGCTTGCGATACACTTTCGGGGTGGGGTCCCTCGACGGCAGGACGCTGGGTCACTTCCGCATCGAGCGGATGCTCGGGCGTGGCGGCATGGGCGCCGTCTACGAGGCCGTCGACGAGAAGCTCGAACGCCAGGTCGCGCTGAAGGTGCTCCTCCACGCGGGGGACTCCGCGCTGAACCGGAAGCGCTTCCTCCGCGAGGCTCGGCTCGCCGCGAAGCTCACCCATCCGAACATCGCCACGGTCTTCGAGGTCGGCGAGTTCGAATCGAGTCTCTACATCGTCATGGAGATGCTCGAGGGGCAGTCGCTCCGGAGGCTCCTCGTCGATCGCGTGCGGGTCGAGGACGCGCTCGGCATCGGCCGCGACATCGCTCGCGCTCTCGCCAAGGCGCACGCCGCCGGCGTCACGCATCGCGACATCAAGCCGGAGAACGTGTTCATCACCACGCCCGCGCCGGGCGTCATGCACGCCAAGGTGCTGGATTTCGGCCTCGCGCGGCAGCAGAGCACGAAGCCGACCGCCGGCGTGTCGCCGAACGCGGAGCACACCGCGACGGGCGGGACGGCGCCAGGAGATCTCGTCGGCACCCCGGGCTACTGGTCTCCCGAGCAGGCGCGCGGCGAAGCGGTCGATGCCCGCACGGACATCTTCTCGTTCGGCATCCTGCTCTACGAGATGGTCACCGGTCACCGAGCGTTCAAGGCAAACGCGACCGTCGCGCAGATCCTCGCCGTGACGCGGCACGAGCCCGAGTCGATGCGCAAGCTCGTCCCGAACCTCGATCCGGCCATCGAGGCGGTCGTCACGCGGTGCATCGCGAAGGACCCGTCGAGTCGCTATGCGGACGGCAGCGAGCTGCTCGCGGCGGTCGAGGCGCTCGCGCGCACATCAGGACGGATCTCGTCGCCCGACCTCGGCGAAGTGGCCGCGTCCGCGCCGCCTTCATCGGCTCCGAGGCTCGCGAAGCCCTCGCTCCCCGAGCAGGGACCGAGAGACAGCGGCTCGGCCAACGCGGCAACCCCAGCAGCGACCATCGTCGACCATCGGCCGGAGGCGCCGGCCGATCGGTTACGGCTGTTCGTCGCCATTGGTGGCGGTTTCGCGCTCGCAGGTCTCCTGCTCATCGCTGCGACCGTCCTCTGGGGTGGAGCCGCCGCACCGACGGCGCGCGTCGTCCCGCCCTCGGCTGCGTCGGAGATGCCACGACCTCCGGTCACTGCCGATCCCGCCCCCCTCGCCTCGGCATCCGCGGCCCAGGCACCTGAGCCGCTGTCCCCCGAGGTGTCGTTCGCGACTCCAGCCGGGTCGATGATCCCGACGCCGCTCGCGGCTGCGGCGACAGCTGCGCCCACGGCCTCCGCGCGTCCGCGCGTCGACAAGAAGAACGATTGCGCACAGCCCTTCACGATCGACGCGAAGGGTGTGAAGATCCCGAAGCTCCACTGTCTCTGACGAACGGCATGCGCACGAAGACGACAGCGAGCTCGACGCGCAGGTTCGCGACCGTCCTCTCCGCGGGAGTCATCCTGGCGACGTCGGGGTGCTTCGCGCTGTTCAGCCTCGATGGGTACGGGCCGCCCGCGGAGGCGACGGACGGCTCCTCCGACGCAGACGCGAAGGCGGATGTCGGCGTCGTCGCCGCCGACGCCACGCCGCCCGGACGCACCGTCTTCGTGACGTCGCAGACGTTCAACGGCGACCTCGGTACGCGCAACGGCGGCGACATGAAGTGTCAGTCGGCCGCGATGGCTGCGGGCCTCCCGGGAACTTACCGCGCGTGGCTCAGCGAGGATGGCGCGAGCGTCGTCGACCGGCTCGTGACGGATGCCGGGCCGCTGCGTCTCGTGAACGGCGCCATGGTCGCCTCGAGCTCCGCGGATCTCGCCAAGAACGGACCGCGTGCCGGAATCGCGCTCGACGAGAAGGGCCAGAAGCGAGGCGGCGGCGGGTGCGAGGACGGCGGCCTCACCGCGTGGACCGGAACGGGGCCCAAGGGCGTGGCTCCCGCCACGTCCGGAATGGACTGCGCGCGGTGGAGGACGAACGGCAGCCAAACGGGGCTCGCGGGTCTCGTCGGCAGCACCGACGATTCGTGGACGTCGGCCTGCCAGCGTCCCTGCGGTCAGCAGGCCGCGCTCTACTGCATCCAGCAGTGAGCGCCTCCTCGATGTATCATCGAGCGCGATGAGGCCCGGGCCCGCGGCCGTCCTGCTCTCCGCCGTGCTGGCCTCCTCCATGGGCGCGGTGAGCGCGCGCGCGGACGAGCGCGCCGAGTGCGCGCGCGCCTACGAACAGGCTCAGCGCCTCCAGCAGAGCGGAGAGAATCGCAAGGCGCTCTCCGCCGCGGAGCGATGCGCCCTGCCGACGTGCCCTGCGCTCCTCGCCGAGGAGTGCAAACCGTGGGTCACGCAGATCCGCAAGCAGCTGTCACGCATCGAGGTGCACGTCGTCGCGAGCGCGGGCTGTCCGCCGCACGACGTCTCGATCGAGATCGACCGCGTGAAGGTCACGCAGTCCGGCCCCACGTTCGTCGACCCGGGGATCCACGAGGTGCGCGCCGTCGACACCAGGACCAAACGGATCGCCGACAAGACGATCAACGCGACATCCGGCGAGCTTCATCTGGTCGAGCTCGGATTCCCCCCCGACGGCGCAGCCTGCAGCGATCCCGTTGCGGACAAGAGTGGCGGTGTCCCGAAGGTCGCGGTCGGCCTCGGCGTCGCGGGCGGCGCGCTTCTGCTCACGGGCTTCGTGCTCGGGGGCATCGGCGCCTCGAAACGCGGCGACCTCGACGCGTGCAAGCCCGGTTGCAGCAACGACGACATCGACGGCGCGCGTACGTTCTTCGTCGTGGGCGACGTGATCGGCGCGGTCGGCATCCTCACGCTCGGCGCGGCGACCGCCGCGTTCTTTCTCGGTCGGGGCGACCCGGACACGCGCTCGACCTCGCTCCGCGCGGTACCGCGCGGCTTCCAGGTCCGCTTCTGATCGATTCGCGGCCCGCGGGCAGGTACGCTTCTCGTATGGGGGCTGTGTTCTTGCGTGATCTAACCTGGCTCGAGGCCGAGAAGGTCCTCGGTCCCGACTCGATCGTCGTGCTGCCGATCGGCGCCGCTGCGAAGGAGCACGGGCCGCACCTGCGGCTCGACAACGACGAGCGACTCGCCGACGGCTACGCGCGTCTCCTCGCGGGGTCCGATCGCGCGGCGAACGTCGTGATCGCGCCGACGCTCACGTACCACTTCTATCCGGCGTTCGCGGAGTACCCGGGCTCGACGACGCTTCGCCTCGAGACCGCGCGCGACCTCACGGTCGACGTCATCCGCTCGATCGCGAGGCACGGCCCGCGTCGGTTTTACGCCTTGAACACCGGCGTCTCGACGGTGCGTGCTCTCGAACCCGCCAAGCTCGAGCTCGCGAAGGAGGGCATCCTCTTCCGCTACACGGACGTCCTCGCTGCGCTCGCTCCGGTCGAGCGCGAGGTCGCGGAGCAAGAAGGCGGGTCGCACGCGGACGAGCTGGAAACGTCGATCATGCTCGTCCTCGCGCCCGACCGCGTCGACATGTCGAAGGCCGTGAAGGACTACGTGCCCGAGGGCACCGGCGGGCTCACGCGCAATCCGGCGGGGCCGGGCACGTATTCGCCCACCGGCACGTGGGGCGACCCAACGCTCGCGAGCCGCGAGAAGGGTCGAAAAATCGTCGAGGCGTTCCTTTGCACGGTGATCGCGGAGCTCGAGGCGCTGAGCCAGGCCGGACGTTGACCCGATCCATTACCCTGGTAATGTGAAGCCATGAAGCTCGCGCAGTCTCGCGTCACCGCACAGGGGCAGGTGTCCGTGCCGGCCGAGGTTCGCAGGCGCCTTGGGATCGCGGCCGGCTCGGCGATCGAGTGGGATGCGGAGGGCGAGCGAGTCGTCGTCCGTCGCGTGGGTCGTCATACGTCGGCGGACATCCACCATTCGCTCTTTCCCATCACTCCGGGGCCGCGCTCGCTCGAAGAGCTCAAGGAGGGCATCCGCGCCTACGTGCGGGACCGCGATGCGCACCGTTGACACGAACGTCCTCGTACGTCTCCTCGTGCGCGACGACGACGTGCACGTAGCTGCGGCCGAGGACTTCATCGCCGGCGGCGCCTGGGTCTCGCATGTCGTGCTCGTCGAGACGATCTGGGTGCTGCATTCGGTCTACAGCGCCCCGCATAAACGCCTCGCGTCCGCGATCGAGATGCTCCTCGATCATCGTGATCTCGCCATCCAGGAGCCCGAGGTCGTTGCAGCCGCGCTGACGCACTTTCGAAAACGCCCCAAGGTAGGTTTCTCCGACTGCATCGTGCTCGAGGTCGCGCGC
>JANXVA010000188.1 GCA_025351875.1 Myxococcales bacterium
CGCCATTCCACACCGCGCGATTGGATGCGATATCTGGTGCGCATCGGGAGCCAGGAAGGCGGGGCATGATAGACGTCGATCGACCGTTTCGAAGCCAGGATCCGTTCGACCAGAACATAGAAGTTCGAGAAGCCACGAAGCGGTCTCGGCGCGGCGATGCTCGCGTGCTTCGTCCCGATCGGCGCCGGGCACTTCTACGCGCGTCACGCGGCGGCCGGGACGATCTTCGCAATCGCGATGATCGGTGCGGTGCTCGGCTCGATCTTCTTCGGGCACCTCGAGCTCTTTCGCGCGTGGATGTTCCTCATCGTGATCGACGCGGTCGGCTCGTTCCTCGCTGTGCGTCGCTTCAACCAGAAGCGCGTTCCGCCCGACGCGGTGCAGCGGCAGTGGGCGATGGGCGCCGTGATCGCGGCGTACGGGCTCGCGTGGCTGCTCGCGCGATCGTCGTAGACGCCTGAAATCCGCGCACGCGGTCGTGGGGCAGACGGTCGCAAATATGCGCCCGAGAGTCGCGGGGTTCGATAGGCTCTGCCGTTTGGAGGGCTTCGAAAAATGAAGAAGATCGTTCTCGTCCTTTCTTTGACTGCGGTCGTCGCGGGTTGCAGCGGGTCGTCAGGAGATGCCGGCGCGAAGGGTGATCCCGGCGCAGCAGGCGCGACGGGGACTCCCGGTGCGGCGGGCACGGCAGGCGCAGCCGGCACGGCGGGCACCACCGGCACCGCGGGCACTGCGGGCGCTGCGGGCGCGAAGGGTGACCCGGGCACTCCGTTCGACGGCGGCGCTCCGCTCCTCGCGAGCTGCAAAGCCATCAAGACAGCCGCCCCTGCGGCGGCGAACGGCACGTTCGAGCTGCACGTCGCCGGCACCTATTTCGATGCCGTCTGCAACATGACGGACGGCGGCTGGACGCTGATCCAGTCTCACGTCGCGACCACGACCTCCGTCGAGGCTCCGTCCGTCGCCTCCGGCTCCGGTCACTACCTTCCGGTCTATGCCGTCAGGGCGCTCGCCGCGGGCGCCACGCAGGTCCGCATCCAGAACCGCGCCACGCCCGCCGATCACGCGGACAGCGTCGCGAACATGTTTCCGATCGTCGAGCTTCGGAAGGGCAACATCACCAGCGACAACTTGAACAAAGTGACGAACCACACGAACTGGACCGTGTCGGGCGCCGTCACGACGGCCGAGCTCGACTTCGTATGCGACAGCGCCGCCACGTATCCCACGATCTTCCACGCGTGCGGGAACACGAACGGCGTGCACCTCTTCGCGGACAACCACAAGTTCGACTTCTCTGCGGCCGACCTCGACCTCGACGTCTGGGTGAAGTGAGCGCCTGAGCGAAACGAGAGCGCCGCCGTACGGGGAGGGTACGGCGCGACTCTTTCGATGCCTGGCCGGTCGTGGTACTCACGCGCTCCCCACGTTTAGAGGAGCGAGAAACGACCATGTCTGCGACGAACAAGCCTGCCGGCCAGCCGATCACGATGGGCTCTGGGATGAAGCTGAACGTCCCCGACAACCCGATCGTCCCCTTCATCGAGGGTGACGGCACCGGCCGCGACATCTGGCGCGCCAGCGTTCGCGTGATGGATGCGGCGGTCGAGAAGGCCTACGGCGGCAAGAAGAAGATCGCCTGGCTCGAGGTTCTCGCCGGCGAGAAGGCGTTCAAGGAGACCAACAACTGGCTCCCCGACGCGACCGTCGAGGCGTTCCGCACGTACCTCGTCGGCATCAAGGGCCCGCTGACGACGCCGATCGGCGGCGGCATCCGCTCGCTGAACGTCGCGCTCCGCCAGATGCTCGACCTCTACGTCTGCCTTCGCCCCGTGCGCTGGTTCACCGGCGTCCCGAGCCCCGTGAAGAAGCCGCAGGACGTCGACATGGTGATCTTCCGCGAGAACACCGAGGACATCTACGCGGGCATCGAGTGGGAGGCGAGGTCGGCCGACGCGCAGAAGGTGATCGCGTTCATCGAGAAAGAGTTCCCGAAGGACTACAAGAAGATCCGCTTCCCCGCCTCGGCCGGGATCGGCATCAAGGCCGTCAGCGAAGAGGGCACCGAGCGCCTCATGCGCGCCGCCGTCAAGTACGCGATCGATCTCAAACGCAAGAGCGTCACGCTCGTCCACAAGGGCAACATCATGAAGTACACCGAAGGTGCCTTCATGAAGTGGGGCTACGCGCTCGCGGAGAAGGAGTTCGGCGACCAGGTCTACACGTGGGGCCAGTGGGAGAAGACGAAAGAAGCGAAGGGCGAGGACGCCGCCAACGCCGAGCAGAAGGAGCAGCTCGCGAAGGGCAAGATCCTGATCAAGGACGCCATCGCCGACATCACGCTCCAGCAGGTGCTGACGCGCGCGAAGGAGTTCGACGTCATCGCGACGCTGAACCTCAACGGCGACTACCTCTCCGACGCGCTCGCGGCGCAGGTCGGCGGCATCGGCATCGCGCCGGGCGGCAACATCAACTACGTCACCGGCCACGCCATCTTCGAGGCGACGCACGGCACCGCGCCGAAGTACGCCGACCTCGATAAGGTCAACCCGGGCTCGGTCGTCCTCTCCGGCGAGATGATGCTCCGCCACATGGGCTGGATCGAGGCGGCCGACCTGATCATCAAGGGAATGAACGGCGCCATCGCGAGCAAGAAGGTCACCTACGACTTCGCTCGCCTGATGGAAGGCGCGACCGAGCTGAAATGCAGCGAGTTCGGCGACAACCTCATCGCGAACATGTGAATCGAGAGAGAGCATGCCCGAGATCAGCGAGCAGGTGAGCGAGGCCCTCGAGCATGCCGAGGGCGGCGACGACGACGGCGACAAGCGAGAGAAGGAAGAGCGTTCGAAGCTCAACTCGATTGTCGCCGCCTCGGTCGCCCTCGTGGCGACGTTCATGGCGGTCTGCAACGTCAAGGCCGGCAACGTCGTCCAGGCGATGGGCAAGACGCAGATCGACGTGATCGACACCTGGTCGTTCTTCCAGGCGAAGAGCACCAAGCAGAGCCTCGCCGAGGCGGCGGTCGATCAGCTCAGCCTCCAGCGCGAGACCTCCCAGCTCACGCCCGAGCAGGGCGCCAAGCTCGACAAGCGCCTCGAGGCGTATCGCGAGAAGATTGCGCGCTACGACGGCGAGAAGAATGACCTCAAGAAGAAGGTCTACGAGCTCGAGAAGGAATACGAGCGGCTCAACGTGAAGGACGACCAGTTCGACATCAGCGAATCGTTGCTGTCGGTCGGGATCGCGCTCCTCGGCATCACCGCACTCACGCAGAAGCGCAAGCTCCTCTTCGTCGCGATCGGCTTCGCAGGCTTCGGCCTCGTGGTCGGTCTCGCGGGGTTCTTCGGCTGGAACCTGCGCCCCGAGTGGCTCGCGAAGATCATCGGCGCCTGAGGGCACGCACAGGGCGCTTCCGTCGCGCCTGAATCCGGGGGCCTGGTCGAGCGGTGGCTCAAGGCACGCACCGTCCCCCGCGGCATGCGAGACCTGTCGCGCACGGGAGGTCACAACCTCCACAGTGGGCCGCGTTCGTTCGGGTGTCGACGCACTGGCCGGCGCACGAGGTCAGGTTCGCGGCACAACTGCACGTGCCGGCGCTGCACGTAGCGCTGGCGAGGCAGGGGCGATTGCACGCGCCACAATTCCGGGCGCTCGTGAGCGTGTCGACGCACGCGCGGTCGCATGCGGTGAGGTCTGCAACGCACGACGCCGTGCAGAAGCCTTGACTGCAGAACGGCGTCGAGCCCTTGCACACTACACCGCAGGCTCCGCAGTTCGACGCGTCGGTCCTCGCGTCGACGCACGCTCCCGCGCACGCCATCGAGCCGCCCGCACACATGCACTGGCCCCCGGTGCACGACTGGGATTCGGCGCAGGTCGCACCGCACGCGCCGCAGTCATGGACGTCGGTGGCCAGGTCGACGCAGCCGCTCTTGCACACCGTCAGCTCGGGATTGCACGAGGACGAACAGCTCCCGACGTTGCAGAGGGGCGTTTGGCCTCCGCACGAGATGCCGCAACCTCCGCAATTCGTCGGATCGGAACGAAGCGGTGTGCACCTGCCTTCGCACGTGGTCTCACCCTCGAGGAGGCAGAATCGAGCGGGGCCACCGTCGTCGGCGCCGCCAAGGCCGCTGTCGGTACCGGGAAAATCGAGCGAGCTCGTCCCACCGCAGGCCGCCGCGAGTGCTGCCCCCACGAGCGCCACGGTCGCGAGCCGACCCATGCTCCGTTCCGAAAGAACCATCGCTTCGCGTCGAGACAGTACAATGACTCTCGACGCGATGGCGGATCCCGCGCTCGTTCTGTTGATCGTCATCGGGACAGTCCCGGGGGCTCGACCTCATGGCAGCATCATCAGCGCGGCCGTGAACGACGCGCTCGGCCGTGGTGCCCGCGTTCTCGTCGAGGAGCGGCCGGACGACCCGTCCGACGCCGAGGCGGCCGCCCTCGCAGACGCCCTACGCGGAAGTGCCGTGGCGGAGATCGCCTGGGGAGACGAGGCACACTCGCACGTCCGGCTCCATGTCTACCTCTCCGCGGATCGGACCTGGTACGACCGAGACGTCTCGTTCGAGCCGGGGGATGCACTCGGCGAGCGGGAACGGGCGATCGGGTTCGTCGTAGGTGCGATGATTCGCGAGACGGAAGGCATCACCTTGACGCTCCCGGCGCGTCCACGGCCCATCGTCAGCCAACCTGCCTCGCCGGTTCCCACGTCCGCCGCGGAGATCGTTGTGGCCCCTCCCGTCCACGAGGAGGAGCCGAAGCGCTTCGGCATCGACGTCGCGGGCGTGATGACGAGCGGGATCGACGGGGAAGCCGCCGCGCTCGGTCCGTCCTTGCGCGGTCGAGTCGTCGTCGGTGACGCGCTCTCCATCGACGCCGGCGCCTCGTTCGGGTTCGGATCGATCGACGCCGCGGCAGCGCGGATGACGACCACGCGCATCGTCGCGGGCGGGCGCTGGCGCTGGCTCACGATGGGGCGCTCCCTCTCTCTCGACGTCGGGCTCGAGGCACTCGTCGTCCACCATGCGGTGCGCCGCGCGGATCCGGCGGCCGATCGCGATCGATGGCTCGCCGGGGCCCACGCCGATCTCGGCGCCGGCTGGCGCGCAAGCGAGCTGCTCGAGCCCTTCGTGACCGGCGGCCTCGACGCGGTCTCTGGGAACACGCCGATCAACGTGGCGGGCGTACGCCTCGCGCAGATCCCGCCATTTCGAGGCGTCCTCGAGGTCGGCGTGAAGATGCGCTTCTGAGGCCAAAACCACGAAGCCTCGCAGATCTGCTGGATCTGCGGGGCTTCGTCGTTCCGAGGAAATTTTTCGACATGCGTTGCATGCACCCGATGGCGGTCCGGCACTCCTTCGACGAGGATGAGCGTCGTTCCGGCGCCATGCTTCGCTCACGTCCCCTCCACAACGACGGCAACGAAGGCTCAGCGGTGAGCGGCGAGGCCGCCAAGCGCGACGACGACATCGCGCTCGTCGTTGCGGTGCGCCGAGGTGACGCGCGCGCCATCGCAACGTTCTACGACCGCGTGCGCCCCATCATCGATCGCAAGCTGAAGAGGCTTCTCGGCATTCACGACGCGGATTTCGACGACATGGTCCAGAACTCCCTCATCGAGCTCATGCGGTCGCTCGATCACTATCGAGGTGAGGGATCGCTCGACGGCTGGGTGGGGGTCGTGTCGGCGCGTGTGGTGTTTCGGGAGATACGCGAACGGAAGTCCGAGCGTCGGATCTTCGCAGCCGTGCCCGCCGATAGCTCCGCGGAGCTCCTCGATGCGACTGACATCGAGGAGTCGAGCTCGGCGCGCGAGCTCCTCGCGCGCGTGCGTGCGCACCTCGACGCATGCGATCCGGTGAAGGCCTGGACGTACGTACTTCACGACGTCCTCGG
>JANXVA010000208.1 GCA_025351875.1 Myxococcales bacterium
CGATCGCGCCGATGATCATGCTGATGGCGAACGCGATGACCGTGCCGAGCGAGGTCCACGCGTCGCCGTTTCCCTTCGCGGCAGCGCTGTTGCCGGAGAGCAGCGCGATCGTCTCTCCCAGCTTGCTCCCGAGCTGCGCCAGCGCGTTCCAGAGCATCGTGGCGGCCGGTTTGATCAGGTTCCAACCCTCGACGAGCCCCCGCCCGACGTTCACCGCAGCGGTCATCGCCTGCACGACGAAGTCGAACACCTGGGCTAGCACCTTGCTGACGCTCTCCCCCGTCGTGCCGAACTCCTTGAACTTCGCGCCCGCGTTGTCGGCGTCGTCGCGGTCGGAGAGGAAGCCGAGCGCAACGCCGAGCTTCTTGAGTGCGCCGAGGAACGCGTCGATCGACGGTTTCGCGGCCGCCACCCCCGCGGAGAAGCCCGTGGCGATGCCGGAGAGGAAGTTCACGATCCGGTGTCCCCAGAGGAAGACGTTGATCAGGAAGTCCTTCAACCCGCTGCTCTCGGCCTTGTTCAGCTCGTCGCGCACCGCGCCGGAGAAGCCGCCCTCCTCGATGAGCTGCTTGAGCCCCTCGAAGAAGAGCGACACGCGCGCCCACACGCGCTGCGCGAAGTCGGCGATGCCGCCGAGGTTCTTCTGAAACGCGATGTAGAGACCGGCGATGACGATGCCGATGGCGGCGACGATGAGGATCGCGGGCAACAGCACCGCGGCGAGCCCTCCGATCGTCACGCCCGCGGCCTTGAGCCCGATGATGAGGAGCGCGATCGCGGCCTTCGCAGCGATCGCCGCGCCGACGACGGTGAGGATAGCGCCGGCGCCGACGAAGAACGCCGCGAGCCCCTTCTTCAGCCCCGCCGGCATCGCGCGCACGAATTTGAGGAAGCCGTTGAGCGCGTCGATCACCGTCGCGAGGATCGGCTTGAACACCTGCGCGAACGGCTCACCGAGCACGATGGCGAGTGTCTCGAGCGAGCCGTGGAGGAGCTGCTTCTGACCCGCGAAGGTGTCGAGCATCTTGTCGCGGAAGCTCGCGGCCGTGCCTCCGGCGTTCTCGAACTGCTCGCGAAGGTACGCGACGGCGTCCGCGCCCTTCACGGTCACGCCCGTGTTCGTGCGGATGCCGTTCGTGACCTGCGTCATGATCGCCTGTACGGCGCCAAGCGCGTGGGCGCCGAACGTGTCGATGAGAAACGCCGCCCGCTTCGCATCGGTCATCTTCGAGAGCGCCGGACTCATCTCGCCGAGCACGTCGAGGAAGTTCCGAAAGTGCCCCCCGCTGTCGGTGACCGAGACGCCGACGCCCCTCAGCGCTTGCTGCACCTTGGGCTCGGCCATGCGCTCCATCGCCACGGCGACTCCGGTCGCCGCGCGCTCGACGCCCGGGATGATGTTCTTCACGAGGCCAAGCGCGATGAGCGTCTCGCTCATCGACTGATGCAGTGCCTGCGCGCCGCGCGACGCGTTGCCGAGGGCCATCGGAAGCTCGGACGCGTTCAACGCGAACACGTTGACGGCTTGAAGCATGCGATCCACCGCGAGCGCCGCATCGTCGGCGGAGATCCCGAACGCCTTGAGCGCCTGTGACGCGACTCCCGCCGCCTGCGCCGGTGACAGCTCGCCGAGCGAGCCGCCCGCGAGATCGAGCACCGGGATCAGGAGCTTCATCGACTCCTGTGCGTTGAAGCCCGCCTGCGCGAGCTCCTTCAGACCGACCGTCGCCTCCGTCGGCGAAAACTGCGTCGCAATGCCCGCGTCGATTGCCGCGTCGTGGAGCTGCGCGAGCTCGTCCTTCGTCGCGCCCGACACCGCCGCGACCGCGGCGATGGCCTGCTCGAACTGACCCGCCTTGTCCGCGAGCGCGAACGCGCCGCCGACCATCACGGCGCCCGCGGTCATGATCGAGAGACCGATCCCGAGCTCGCGGAACGACCCGGTGATGCGGTCCGTGCCCAGCCCCACCTTGCGATCGAGGCTCATGAAGTTCCGCTCGAGACCCTGCATCTTCGCGGACGCGAGGTCGTGCGCCGTGAACACGAACCCGACCCCGAGGTTGTTCAGGGCCACGGCGTCCTCACCGCTTCTTCCCGGCGCGCTCGATCTCGCGGGCTTCGCGCGAGCGCTGCGCCTCCATGCGCTCGAGGAGCCAGTCGCGGTCCGAGGTCTCGAGCTCGAGGGCCGCGGAGAGGCTCACGTCGAGACCGGAGCCGCCGTGCTGGTGCCAGCAGAGCTGGAAGATCGCCTCGCGCCAGCTCTCCATGTCTACGCGGGGGAGGAGCCACTGCGGTCCCGCCTCCGCGCCGTCCGGGCCTTCCCCGGAAGGAAGAACGTCTGGTCGAAAGGGAGCTGCACGTCCTGACGCGCGAAGCACTCGGGGCACTCGATCTCGATCGTCGTGTCGACGCCGCAGTCGACGCGGTCGAACTCGTCGACGAGGAAGTCGGCGTCGCGCATCGAGAGGTCCTCGACGAAGCGACGGCGCTCGCGGTCCTCGACGCCCTCCACCTCGACGACGCGGAACGCCAGCATCGCCGAGAGCATCCGCTCGCCTGCGTTCTTGCGGAGCGCGGGGAGCTTGCGCTCGTCGGCGCCCGTGAAGAGGCGGAACCAGACACGCTTGCCAGCGTCGGGGAGGAGCGTCTCGAAGCGGTTCCCACCGACAAACGCGGCGCGGCTCTCGTCGGAGAGCGCGCGCACGGGGAGCTTCTGGAGATCGAACTCCCAGTCAATGCGTGCCCGGCAGCCTTCCTCGCGGCACGTCACCGCGAACCCGTACTCGGCGCCGTAGGTGAGGGCGCGGATCTCGAGGAGCGCGAAGAAGCGATCGCCCTGGAGGACCTTGTTCCAGTCGATCGCGCCGCCCTCGAAGTCGTAGGGGCCGGCGTCGTGCGTTTCTTCCCAGCAGGCGCGGAGGAGCTCGTCGACGATGCTGCCGGCCTTCTGGAGCTTGCGGTCGGCGAGGACGCGCTCTTCGCGAACCTTGAGGCCGCGGATCGAGCCGGTCAGACCGGAGGGGCAGTGGATCGTGTGCGGCATGTGTCGAGGCAAAGCCCGACCGGCCGTCGCAGGGGACGGCTCGCCAACGTCTGCGTAGCTAGCCCATGGCTGAGCTAGCTACGCACGAACATAAAACAAGGCTTTATGTTCGTGTCACCGACCTGCTCCGGCTTGCACAGAACTAAAGTAAGACTTAATCTTTGTGCGTGGCAGAGCCGGTTGTACCCCGCCCGAATTGGGACCGTCTCTTCGAGGTGGCGGTCGCCCAGGAGGGCCTGTTCACCACCGAGCAGGCAGCCGACGTCGGCTA
>JANXVA010000232.1 GCA_025351875.1 Myxococcales bacterium
GAACCCCGCTCCTCGCGAGCGACAACATGTTCCGTCGAGCCAGACGTCGGCGACGGTCGCGATGCCACCGAAGCTCAGCGCCAGCTCGTCACCGGGCGCGAGGTCGACCGACGGTAGCCGCGCACGAAACCACCAGTCGTCGGCGTCGAAGCGCCGAGGGCTCGCGTCGTCGAGCGAAAAGGTGCCGGCCTTCCTCATCGCCTCGGCGGCCGTGAGGGAGGGGCCCTCGCTCGCGACCCCCCACGTGAGCGCTAGTGAAGCGGGATCCGTGACCGCGTCGGGCGCGGTCGAGCACGCCTGCCATCCGGGCACCGGATGCATCTGGTGCCCGTCGATCCCGCGAATGCGGCGGTTCACCCGGCAACCATCGCCGAGGATTATGCGCGGAGCCACGGGGCGACTCAAGGTGCTTCAACCGCTACGCTGGGATCATGCGCATCTCCGCGACCCGCATCGTGCTCGGTGTCGCCTCGATCGCGGCCGTACTGCTCGCCCCCGGCGCCTCCGTCGTGGGATGCGGCTCCGAGGACGACGCGGCGCCCAACGGCGCATGCACGACGCCCGACTGCGAGGGAGGCGTCGGTCCGGGCGGGGAGGGCGGCGTCGGCGATGGCGCGGTGCCGTTCCCCGAGGACACGTGCGACCTCACGAGCCCCGATCCGGTGCCCGTCACGACGCACCCGCGCCTCTTCTTGACGAGCGCCGACGTCCCGCGCCTCCGGAGCTGGGCGGTCGCGAGCAATCCGATCTGGGCGAACGGCCTCGACTCGATCGCGACGAGGTCGCGGCAGGACATGGACGCCGGCAAGCTCACCGGTGAGGACACGGGCTCGGCCTACAGCTACACGCCGTATGCCCTCGAGTCGTACGCGATGCTCTTCGCGTTCCTCTCGCTCGTCGACGCCGACGACGCCACGCGCGCCGACGACGCCGAGCGCGCACGCACGCTCTTGATGTTCGTGATCGACAAGGCCGCGCTCGGCGTGGCCGCAGGCCAGCCGTTCCGCGACACGACGTTCTCGACCTCGAACCGCTCGCGCTGGTGGGGCGAGGGCTTCGCGCTGACGGTCGACTGGATCTACGCGACGCTCACCGCGGCCGACAAGGCGAAGATCCGCGCCGTGTTCGTGCGCTGGGCCGACGAGAACGAGAACGCGGCGATCACGACGCTGAACCACCCCGAGCCGAAGGGCGTGCGCAACGACGCGCAGCTGCTCGCCGATCCGGAGCGGGTCTACTGGGCGGGCAACAACTACTACCTCGCGCACATGCGCAACCTCACGCTCATGTCGATCGCGCTCGACGCCGCGGACGACCCAGGCGGCACGCTGCACGCGCATCTCGAGAGCGTGACGGGCGCGTGGCTCTACGTGGTCGACGCGCTCCTCCGCAGCGGTCTCCGCGGCGGCCTCGCGGCCGAGGGCTTCGAGTACGGCGGGCAGGCTCATGGCTACGCTGCGCAGACGCTCCTCGCGCTGCAGACGGCGGGCCTCGATGCCGCGCAACGGCTGGGCCGACAGACGAAGCTGTCGTGCAACCCGCACTGGGACAACGCGGTCAGCGCGTTCCTCCATTCGCTCGCGCCGGCGCCCGCGGTGTCGAGCGACCCGAGCTACACCTACCTCGGTCCGCTCTACTCGGTGGCGTGGTACGGCGACGGCGCGAAGCCCTGGGGGCCGGACTTCATCGGCATGTTCGGGCCGCTCGGCCTCTACGATCAGCGGACGAACGGGACGGCGCGCCTCTCGAAGGTGCGCTGGATCGAGCGGAACGCGCCTCCAGGCGGCGCGGCGAAGCTCGACGTGCGCACGGCGGCGCGCGATTTTCTCATCGAGCCGCTCCTCTACTTCATGCTGCTCGACCCGAATGCGCCGGCGGATCCGGATCCGCGCGCGTCCTTGCCGCTCGGGCATTTCGACCCAGGGCTCGGGCACATGTTCGCGCGCACGGACTGGGGCGCCAACGCGAGCTGGTTCACGTATCAGCTCGGGTGGTCGCGCATCGACCACCAGCATGCCGACGGCAACATGTTCCAGCTCTGGCGAAAGGGCGAGTGGCTCACGAAGGAGCGGAGCGGGTACGGCCTGCAGATCGCGTGCAGCGACTACAAGAACTCGCTCGCCCTCCAGAACGACGCGCCCGATCACAACGCGCCCGGCGACTACGGCAACTACGAGTACCTGCGCGGCTCGCAGTGGACGTACGTGAACGACGGCCCGGGCAAGATCGTCGCGTCGGTGATCGCTCCGAAATACGCGTACGCGCTCGGTGACGCGACGCCGCTCTACCGATCGACGTACGAGATGGCGACGGACGTGACGCACGCGAGCCGGTCGATCGTGTGGCTCCCGCCGGATCGTGTCGTCGTGTACGACCGCGCGGCGTCGAAGACGGCCGGTCGCTTCAAGCGGTTCTGGCTGAACCTGCCGGGGTCGGGGTCGGTCGGGGGTCGCGTGATGACGATGCAGAGCCCGAAGGGCCAGAAGCTCTTCGTGAGCTCGCTCCTCCCGGCGGCGGCCACGATGTCGGTGGAAGCGGCCGAGGCGCTGGGCGGCGAGCCGGGGGAGATGGACCCCATCGAGTTCCGTCTGCGCGTGGAGGCGACGGGCGGGCCGGCGAGCGTGCGGTTCCTGCACGTGCTGGAGGGTGCCGACGGCGGCGCGACGGCGGGCGCGACGACGCTGGTGACCTCGTCGGGCGGCACGGCGTACGAGGGGGCCGCGGCGAACGGCGTCGTCGTGATGTTCCCGGTCGACATCGCGACCCCGTTCGCGTCGGTGACGTTTGCCGCGCCAGGCGCCACGGTCGCGCAGCTCGTTACGGGCCTCACGCCGGGCGCGGGCTACACGGTCGCGCAAGCCGGCGCGACGGTGACGGTCACGCCGGGCGGAACCGCGAAGGCGGACGCCGGCGGCGTTCTCGTGATCGGCGCCCTTCCGTAGAGCTGAAAAGATCGCACCCTTGCTCACACGCGAGGGCTTCCGCCATCACTCCCGCGGTCGTCGAGCTATGACATTGTCTGTCACAGCACCGATCTAAGAGCGCGAACACAGTTCCATTATGGAAAGCGCCAAAAGAAAACTCGAAGAGCGCGTTGACCCTGATCTGTGGCTCGGAATACAGTCGCTCGCGTCGGACCCTTGCCGGCGATCTCACCCGGATGTGAATCGCCAGGCCGCCTCGATCACGTGACGCCCACGAGTCTTCGGACCCGGGGCCGCGCGAGGCATCCTCCGGAATCTCGGAGCGTGAACACCGTTGGGGAGTCGTCTGAGCTCGTGGGAGTGCCGCTTTGCAAGGCGCGCTCAGCGAAGTCGGACCCGGGGGAAAGGTAGCTGGCTGTAGGACGTCGGTCCCAACCGCCCGCCGCCACGACGGACGTGTGCGTTCCGCACGCGCCGTCGGATTGCAGTTATCGCTCGCCGCGCGGGGGACAAGACATGGACCTGGAGAACGAGATGGTTCTGGATCTGATCGAAGTGACGGCCCAACCGGCCACAGAGGTCGTGACGCGTGAGCAGCGCCGCTCGCGCCGCAAGCGTGACGTGCGCGCGCGCACCATCAGCGTGAAGCGCATGACCAAGCGCGAGATCGAGCTCGGTCGCATGCTCTACCCGGATGTCGCCGACGTGGTGAAGCCGAAGAAGCGCGAGGAGTGCGCGGAGGCGCTGGGCCCGTGCCCGTTCGTCTCCTGCAAGCACCATCTCTACCTCGACGTCTCGGCCAAGACCGGCGCGATCAAGCTGAACTTCCCCGACCTCGAGGTCTGGGAGATGACCGAGTCGTGCGCGCTCCGCGTCGCGGACCGTGGCGGCTCGACCCTCGAGGAGGTCGGCACGATCATGAACCTGACCCGCGAGCGCGTGCGTCAGGTCGAGGTGAAGGGCCTCGCGAAGCTCGAGGCGCTGAGCGACATGTACGAGCTCCGCGAGTACGTCGACGAGGGCCCGGTCGGCAAGCGCCGGCTCCCGGTCCTCACGAAGGTCGTCGCGAAGGAAGAAGTGGAAGAGGACGAGGATGATCTCGAGGAGGAGCCCGAGGTCGACTTCAACGCGGCCGAGTTCGCCTCCGACGCCCTGGCGGCAGAGTGAAGGCCATGAAGCTCGGAATCTGAGATCGCGCCCAAGCTAGCGCTGGTGGGCGCTCACTCGCGTGATCAGCTCCTCGTCGGTCACGCCCTGGGCCCGATCGTAGGCCAGGCGGAAGAGCCAGAGCGCATGCTCGACGTCCGACGCGCGCGCGATGTCGTGAACGACGAACTTCGCGCTCCACCGGAACGGCCCGGCCAGCTGCGCGGCGACGACGCTCTTGCGCAGAACGGCGCCCGTCGCCACGTGGGCCTGACCCTCGAGGTGCAGGTGTCCGATCTCCTGGTCACCCACGTAGAAGTCCGCGCCGTCGACCACGGTCTCGTCGCCGAGGAGCCAGTGCGTTCGCGCGTGGACACCGGGCCAGGACGCGAGCGCCTTCGAAACGACCTCGGCGTGCTTCGGCAGCGCGGGTGGCGGAGAGAACCGCCCTTTTTCGGAGAGCTTCATGCGCGGCCTTGGATGCCGGAGGAACGCCGGCGGTTCCGCTGGCCGTCGTCACCCTGTCGGGATAGGCACGCGATCGCACACGCCATGCGGACACCTGTTAAGATCCCCATGTGTCCGCTCTCTCCGCCTTGCTCGCGAGTTTCCAGGAGGCGCGTGCGGAGCGCGTGTCGTTTGCGCCGGGAGAGATCGCGCTGGCGTTCAGCGGCGCCGAGAGCCGGCCGCTCGGCCCCGATCCGTGGGCGCGAAGCCTGCTCGTCGAAGCCGTCTCGGAGCTCCTCTCGCAGGACGAGATCCACGATCTCCCGGACAGCCGACCGCGCATCGTTCGACACGAGCACGACGGCGTCGACTACGTCATCGAGGTCGCTCGGCAGCCCAGCGGCATCGCGGTGGGCGTGCGGCTCGGCCGGCCGACGCTGAGGAGAGACCCGACGGGCGATGCCTCACGCGAGTCGTTCCGTGCGTCGGTGCGCCAGGCGGAGCTGGGCGAGGTTCGCCCGCACGCAGAGTCGACGATAGTGCCCGCCCTTTCGGAGATCGTCGAAGATCGCGCCAAACCCCCGAGCAAGCGCCTCCGCGCGATCCGCGACAGGCGCACGGTCCGCGTCGACGTCGACGAGGAGGGCGTTCCGCTCGACGCGACGAACATCGACCTCGACGTGCTGATGCCGAGTGCGCCCGCGAAGACCCCGAGGCGACCCTCGAAGCCGCCCAAGCGACCCTCGCTCTCGAGTGCGCGAGCGACGCAGCCCGCGCTACCGGCCGCCGCGCAGGCGCCGTTCGAGGCACCGTCCGACCTGCATGCCTCCGCGGAGCGCGCCTACGAGACACGCATCATCCCGCGGGCGGGTCGGTCGACCACGGAGGCGGAGATCGCGGGAGGTATCTCCGGGGCGCATGTGACCTTCCTCTTCGCCCCCGGCGGCTTCGCGCTGCTCGACCGCGACGGCTCGATCGTCGTCGTCGGCGGCGCCGACCACCCGGCGATCGGCGGAGAGCTCTTCGTCGCACCGTCGATGAAGCTGCGGATAAGTCAGGGGCCGAGGGAGTCGATCGTCACGTTCTATCGCCTGTCTTCGGGGTAGGCCAGAGGAGCGACCACCGTTCCGGCCGACCTTCGCCGCCTGCTCCTGGAGCGACGAGGCGGTCTACGCGGCGAGCCACGAGCGTGACGCCTTCCCGCTCAACTGCGTCACGTGGGAGGAGGCGCGTGCACTATGCACGTTCTTCGGCGGTGATCTGCCGGCCGAGGACCCGTGGGAGTACGCCTCGACCGCCGCCGGCCGACCCCGCGGAGACGCAGGTCGTAGGCCTCGGGGGAAACGTCGCGGAGCGGCTGCGCACCGGGTTCTACTCGTACGAGCACTCGGCGTGGACGCGCGCCGGCTCGCGACTGCCTCTCCCCGCGAGCGCCGACACCGACGCCCCGCGGCGCGCGCTGCGCGGAGGTGACTGGGCGTCGTTCTCGCTCTTCGCGACGGGCTCGGCGCGGCGGGCGCGTCCGGTCCTCACGCAGGACGAGGCCTTCGGGTTCCGCTGTTCGAGGCCGGGGAGATGAGCGGTCGCCCCTGGATGATGCTCGGCGTCGCGGTCGTGCTCGCGAGCTGCAGCCGCGAGCTCGCGCCGACGGGCCAGTTCGTCCTCTTCGTCGACACGGACGCGCCTGTCCCTCGAGGCGACGGCGCCAGCATCGCACGCGCCTCTCTCCGCTCGTGGACCGCGGGCGCTTCGAGGTGCTGGTCGGCGGCGTCCCGCTGCCCGGCAGCTCCCGTGACGTTCCGCTCGACGAACGCCTCCTGCGCGAGCAGAAGCTCTCGTTCGGGATCGTCCCTTCGCCGTCCGACCCGACCCTCACCGTGCGGGTGCGGCGGAGTTCCTCGAAGGAGAGTCGATCGGCGTCCGCGTCGAGCGCGAGGGCGTGCTTCCGATCGGACAGGCCGCGGCGATCGTCAAGCGTATCGTGGCGGCCTTGCGTGCCGCGCACGCGGCGGGAGTCGTCCACCGGGACCTCAAGCCCGACAACGTCTTCGTGGTCCGGGAGCCGGACGGGCAGGTCGCAGGCGAACCTCGCTGAAGAGACGACGCCGGTGTACCAGAAATTCTGGTTCTGGTCGGTGGCCACGACGCTCATCGCGGGCGCGGCGGTCGGGACCTATTTCCTCACCCGTCCTGATCCGCAGCGGCCGGCGCCGAACGGCGGAGGGATCGGCTGGGTGGTCGCCGTCCCCGCCCCCGGCTCGCGCTGACCATCGCCGCGGTCGTAGCGCGGCAGCAACGATCGTCCACGGCCACCCCTCGCGCTGTCCGGGACAGCCCTACGTGGCGCCGAAGTGCGCGACAACACTCGGTCGCGCTCTCGGCACGCGCGGTGCTCACGACGGGTATGGCTGCACGAACCGGCGGCGCTAGACTGGACGACGTGGTGAATCCTTCGCGCGCTTCCTCGCTGAGGCACGTCCGGCCCGTCGAGCCCCTTCGGTTCCCTTGCCAGGAACCGGACGAGGAGCGCATGGGACAAGGGCGGCGTCATTTCAAGATGTGCGTGGCGCTCTACGAGATCCTCTGCGCCGCCTGCGTTCCGGAGCACACGGTCGGCGCTGACCAGTTCGTGTACTTCGACGCGTCGAACCCGAGGCGTTGCCTCGCGCCGGATGCGTTCGTGACGCTAATTTAGGCGCACGCGATCACGACTTCGACTCGTACCTCGCGTGGGAGGAAGGCACGCCGGACGTCGCATTCGAGGTGCTGAGCCCGAGCGATACGCCGGAGCGCTGGACCTTCGAGGAGAAGCTCGATCGGTACCGCGCGCTCGGCGTGCGTGAGCTCGTAACGTTCCACGTGGAGGCCGAGCCTGGCCAGCGCCTCCGTGTGTGGGACCGCATCGAGCACGATCTCGTGGAGCGCGTCGTCACAGGCGATACGACTCCCTGCCTCACGCTCGGCCTGACTGTTCTCGTCGGGCCCGTCGACGACTATCCCGTCGCTCTGCGCCTCGCGCGCGGCGCCGAGGGCCGAGATCTCGTCCTCACGAAGGACGAACGGCGTCTCGCGGCGGCAGCCGAGCGAGACACCGCCGAGGCCGAGCGAGACACCGCCGAGGCCGAGCGAGACGCGGCAGCCCGCGCGAAGGATCTCGAGGTCGCGGCGCGCACACGCG
>JANXVA010000301.1 GCA_025351875.1 Myxococcales bacterium
GCCGATGATGACGCCGATGCGCAGCGCGGTGCGCGCGTGCTGCTCGTGCTTGCCCATGAGCGCCCAGTACGCCGCCACGGCGGTGACCACGAAGGCGCCGGTGATGACCGCGGCGCTCATCGTGTGCGCGTACTCCCAGAACGCCCAGGCGTTGAACAGGTAGCTCCAGACGTCGACGAGCAGCAGCTTCCCATTCTCACCGACGGCATGCCCGACGGGGTGCTGCATGAACGCGTTCGTCGCGATGATGAAGTAGCCGGAGAGCCACGACCCGAGGAACACCATGACGCCGGTGGCGAAGTGGGCGCGGGGGCCGAGCCGCTTCTCTCCGAAGAGGAAGAGGCCGAGGAACGCCGACTCCGCGAAGAACGCGAACATCCCCTCCATGGCGAGCGTGATGCCGATGACGCCGCCCGAGTAGTCCGAGAAGCGTGCCCAGTTCGTCCCGAACTGGAACTCCATCGGGATGCCGGTGACCACGCCGACCGCGAAGTTGATCCCGAAGATGTGCGCCCAGAAGCGAGCGAGGTCGTTGTACGTCGCCTTCTTCGCGGCCTCGGGGGCGCGCATCGCGAGCGCCTTGAACACCAGGATCACGAGGGCGAGGCCCATCGTGAGCTGCGGGAAGAGGTAGTGGTAGGTGATCGTGAAGCCGAACTGCAGACGGCTCCACCCGAGGCTCCCCATGGCCGCGAAGATGCGAGGCTCTCACCTCCGAGGCAAGCACAATCGGCCTGATTTCAGCCCTCGAGGTAGCTTCGGAGCTCGACGCGCGCCTCCCGCGCCCGGAGCTTCTCCAGCGCCGCGCGCTCGATCTGACGGATCCGCTCGCGGGTGAGCGAGAGAGCTCGCCCGACCTCCTCGAGGGTGTGCTCGCGCGCGCCGCTCATGCCGAAGCGCATGCGGAGGACCTGCTGCTCGCGGGGGCTGAGCGCACCCATGAGCGTCTCGAGGTGACCGCCGAGCGCGCGGAGGGAGGCTGCGGCGTCGGGCTGCTCGGTGGTGCCCGCCACGAGATCGCCGAGCGTCGCGTCGCCCTCCTCGCCCACGGGCATGTCGAGGCTCGCTGGCTGCGAGGGGAGCGTGAGGATGCTGTGGACGCGATCGAGCGCGAGGCCGGAGATCGCGGCGATCTCCTCCGGCGAGGGCTCGTGACGATGATGCGTCAGGAACGTGGCGCGTACCTTCGCGATGCGACGGCGATCATCGGCGACGTGGACGGGAAGCCGGAGCGTCCGGTCGAGCAACGCGCGCTGGAGCGCCTGCTTGATCCACCACGCCGCGTACGTGCTGAACCGGAAGCCGCGCGTGTGGTCGAACTTGTCGGCCGCGCGCATGAGCCCGAGGTTGCCCTCCTGGATCAGGTCGAGCAGCGGGACTCCGCGCCCGAGGTACTTTCGCGCGAAGAGGACGACGAGCCGGAGGTTTCCGACGACGAGTCGCTCCTTGCTGCTCTTCAGGTCGCGCCGCGCGCTTTCGATCGCAACCGCGGACGCCCGATCGAGTGGGCAGTGGGATGCCCCCTCACGGATGGTGGCGACCAGCGCTTCGACGATCTCGCCATCGAGCCTTGCTGCCGCGAGCGTGTCGATCACGGTTGCACGCGTCGCCGGGTCGGTTCCCGCGGTTCCGGCGAGCGCGCCCTGCACCACTGCGGCGACCTTGTCGAGCTCGAGCCCCGCCTGGTCGGGATTGAGGAGGAGCGAACGGATGTCGACGCGACCGGCCGCGAGCTCCTCCGCGAGTCGAGCGAGGGCGGTGGCGCCTGACGGCGCAACGATGATCGCCTCGAGGGCGGCGCGCTCCGCGCCGACGATTCGCCGTGCGATCTGCAGCTCCTGCTCGGAGGTGAGGACGCGACTTGCCGCCATCTCCGCGAGGTAGAGCGAGTCGACGTCGGCGGCGCCCGACCGCTCGTGCGCAGCACGCCTCGCGCGCGGACGAACCTCGTGCTCGACGCGGTCGCGGCCGTTCGCGCTCCGCTGGCGCGCCGCGCGCGGTCGGCTCGCGTCGCTGGCGGTCGAGCTCGAGTGCGTCGTCTTTGTCTTGTTGGCGGGTGCGATGAGGTCCATGCGATGTCGCGGTCGGTGAGGTCGGCCGCGCGAATGCCTACGTTAAGCATCACCCGTCGCTTCGTCTCGACGCCGAGCCGTGCATTCGTGCTCGCGCTTGTGCGTGGGGAGGCGAGTGCGGCGCTACGTCGAGCGCGGACACGATCTCCGTCGCGGGGCCAGGCGGGTCGGGCCGGGCGCGTCCGGACGCCGGGAAAGCCGCATCGAGGTCCCCCTGGCGCATTCTGCGTCTTCTCCCGTGGCGCGCGCCTCCAGAATGAGAGACGCTACGGACGTGAGCGAGTCCCGAGACGCGCGAGGCGTGGCACCTGCTCGAACGGCAGGCCCGATGAGACCGAACGCTCCTGCAGCGCCGGTTCCGCCACGCGCGGCGCCGCCGGTTCCGGGGGCCGCGCGCGTGGGCTCACCTCGCCCGCCCGCCGTGTCGCCTTCGCCTCCGCCTGCGCGTGCCGCCAGCCCTGCGCAGGACAAGCCCGCGAGCCCCAAGCTCGCGCGCTGGGAAGACGAGCCGGAGAGCGGGGGTTGGGACAACGCCGACACGGCGACCAGCTTCCCCGAGCCGTCGGAGCTCCCAGAGCCGACGCCACGCGCGCTTCCGCCCGTGATGCCGACGCCGCCGCCCGCCGTCGCTGCCGCTTCGCCCGAGACGCGGGCGCCCGAGACGCATGCGCCGGCGACGACGGCATCGCCAGGGACGATGCGTGGTCCTTACCCGACCGCGCCGGGAGTCGGCGCACCTCAGCCGTTGCTGCCGCCAGTGCCTGCTGCCGCGGTCGCTGCGGCGCCGCGCGCGGGCGGAGTCGCGAGCCATGCGATGGCCGCGACAGCGGGTCTCGGATCGGCGATGCGCGAGGAGGTTTGGGCGATCGTGCGCGCCGCCGTCGAGGAGGCCGTCGCG
>JANXVA010000319.1 GCA_025351875.1 Myxococcales bacterium
CCCTTGGCGGCGTCACCGCAACGCACAAGACCAGCTTCACGACGCACGATTTTGCCCGCTTTCTTGGGCAACTGAGAAGCGTCATGGACACCATGAAAGGCGTCGCGCTTTTCGTGACAGACGAGGATGCGCTGTCCATCAAGGTCGAACTCGGAGGACGAGGCACCGGAACGGTTTCTGGCGTCCTCCGGATCGCGGAGCACATACGCGCGACCGTGGAGTTCTCGTTCGAGAGCGATCAGACCTTCCTGGTGCGGACCCTCGCTGACCTGGACGGACTCTGTCGAAAATTCCCGATCAAGACGTGAAGCCCATCGCCGTCATCGTCGCGATCTCGGAGCTTCGAGATCGAGGACGAGCCCCTCGAAGATCGGCGCGATGAAGCCACGGCCGATCATCGTCGCGAGCTTCTGCTGCCAATGGGAGATCGTCTTCTCGCGGTCGAAGGGCTCGGGCTCGCGGGCGCGAGCGTCGGGAAGCTCGCGGGCTCGCCGAGCTTCTCGGCGGTGTCGATCTCGTCGTCGTGCCATCAGAGAGAGCGTAGCCGGGGCGTGACGGGGTTTGCAGCGTGCCGGTGGGTTCGCGAGCGTGATCCGAAATCGCCTCTCCTGGACGCGATCTCGGGGCCAATCGTTCCGCGCACCTACAGAGTCGGAATTCGTGTGACGAAATCGACCGAATGGAGCACGCCTCGGTTGATCCGAAAGCGTTGGCCGCTGTAGTTCCGGCATGGCTCTTCGCTGCGCGATCTACCTTCGCCACTCGCTCGACAAGATCAAGACCGAGAACCAACGGCCCGACGTGGAGCAGCTCGTGCGCGCACGCGGCTACGAGACCGTCGCGACGTTCGAGGAGGGCGTGTCGGCCACGAAGACGCGGCCCGAGTACGAGCGGATGATGAAGGCGGCACGGCGTGGCGCGTTCGACGTGCTCGTGGTGTGGGCGTTGGATCGCTTCGGCCGGAGCATGATCGGCAACATGAACGACGTGCTCGAACTGGATCGCGTTGGCGTGCAGGTCGTGAGCGTGCGCGAGAGCTGGATGGACACGAGCGGGCCGACCAGGAACCTGCTCGTCGCGATCATCTCGTGGTGCGCGGAGCAAGAACGAAATCGCCTCATCGAGCGCACGAAGGCGGGGCTCGCGAACGCCCGCCGACGCGGGGCTCGTCTCGGTCGTCCCCCCGCTCGACTCGACCGACAACAGATCGTCGAGTTGCGCGAGCAGGGCTGGTCGTTGAGGAAGATCGCGGCGGTCATGAACGTCGGCCCGAACACGATTCGGCGTCACCTCGCGAACGGAACGCCGTCGTGAAGAAGACGGACGACTTCCCGCCCGACCTCATCGACGCCGACGAAGCGCTCGATCTTGTGGTCGACGGCGTGCTCATCGGCAACGACGGGCTCCGCAAGCTCACGAAGAAGATCCTCAAGACGCAGAAGAAGCTCCGACACGCCGTCGATGACGAGGGCTGGGCCGCCTACCTCCGGCTCGAAGCGCTCGTGAACGAGCGTGCGTCGGCGCAGATGGACGTCCTGGTGAGGTGGGCGCTCACGCACGGATCAAGATCGCGGCGGTGACCGCGAGCATCGTGAGCTTCTTTTGTTCGTCTTCGAAGTTCATGTCCACGACCCGCGCAGCACTTCGAGTCATCGCCCGCACGACCGACAGTCCCGACATCGAGATCGACGACGCGCGCAGGCGGCTGCTCCGCGCCGAGGCGACGGGTGTCGAGGAGGCTCTCGACGATGTGCTTGTCCGGATGCGCGAGCGCATCGCGGAGTTCGAAGAGGATCGGGCGCTTGTCACTCGGCTGGTCGAGCGGCTCGTCGCCCTTCGAGATGCCGAGTGCGGGGTGACCCGGATTCTGCACATGCGGAAGGGCGAGTGAGGCGTCGAGCCCGTCGGCGTCGTGATGGACGTCCGCGTTCGTGGCCGTCGCGGAGCTTTCACCGGATATTCGAGAACTCCGAGCAGCCTGTTTTTAGCGGGTCCGAGGCACCCCACCATTTCATTTTCGCGTGCGGGGAGATCGCGTGCGATGCCGGTGCCGGTCTGGTTTCCGGGCGTGACCGTGAGCGCGACGTTGCCGGTGAGCGAACGCGGTAGGTGCGGCACGTGCGGTCGGTGTTTCGCGAAGACCATCGGCCATGGAGAGCGAGTGCCGGCCTCGGGGTCGCACGTCCGCTCCTTTCTTTTCCAACAGAAGAGAGAAGGCACCTACCGCATCCACCGCATCCACCGCACGACGCGGGCGCTCGACAAGAAAAAGGGCCGACACCCCGCCCGGAGCATCGGCCCTCGCCGCCAGTGCGGACTCGCCGATCAAGCACTGTAATCACAGGATCCTCGACCGCCACACGATCTGCCCTTGCGCGTGATGCTTGCCGGGATTAACTCGTTCGGGCCAACGGTGGAACGCAATCCACCCCGGCTCGCCGCCCGATGCACTGCCCGCCCCGCTTCACGCATGTGCATCGTCATCACGAGGGACACGGCTACCCCTTCGGTCTCGACCATCCGCTCTGGTCGAACATGAAGACGAGCCCGGACCGCTTGCAACGATCCGGCTCGAAGGTGACGTTCCGTGTCCAAGCTCTCTACACCGGCGATGTCGGTTCCCGGCCCCGCATCCTCCGCTAACGACAACATCCACACCGATCCCGTCTTCGCGGCGATGACCGCGATGGCGGCGTACTACGCGTCGGCCTGGGACAAGGCCGCCGAGCTGCGAGCCCTCAGGCGCGACAGGCTCATGCTCCACTACGGCTGGAGCGCCGAGACCATCGCGAGATTCAAGGTCGGTTTCGACGACGGCGGCGTGGTCGATCACCTCCGCGAGCAAGGCTTCTCGCGCGAGGCCATCCTCTCCACCGGCGCCTTCTACGTCGATTCGTACAACGTCATCGTGTCGCGATTCCTCGGCCGCATCGTGTTCCCGTACCTCGACGACGGCGGGACCGCTCGCTACTTCGTCGCGCGGCAGACGGTGCTCACGCCCGTGTGGACCAAGGACGGCAGGGACGCGACGCCGAAGTACGTCAAGACGAAGGTGCATGCCGAAACCAAGGCCGGCGACGACGATGACGGGATCAGCCCGGCCGTCGTGAACGTCATCTGGTCCACCCACGAGCCGCAGAAGCAGCCGTTCGGGATCATCGCGGAGGGCATCGCGGACGCGATCAGCGCGGCGCAGGCGGGCTACGCGGTCCGATCACCCGTCACCACGCAGTTCAAGGCGGACGACGCCGACGTGATCGACCAGCTCACCCGCGGCTGGAAGGTTCCGGTTCTCGTTCCCGACCAGGAAGCGAACGGCGAAGGCATGAAAGGCGCGCTCAAGACCGCCGCGAAGCTCATCGCGAAGGGCCGCGACATCCGGATCGCGATCCTCCCGCACGACGAGATCGTGAACGCGGCCGAGGTGCGCGCCGCCGACGTGCGCAAGGCGAAGATCGCGGTGGGAACGACGGCCACGGACGACGAGATCAAGAAGGCGAGCGCCTGGAAGGTCGATCTCAACGAGCTACTCGCCGCGCCGAGCGAGGCGCGAGCGATCTACGCCCGCGTGGCAGCAGAGTCCTTGCCCGAGGAGAGGACCGCCATCGTCGGCGAGATCAAGACGCTCCGCGCAGAACGCAAGGACGCGCTCCGCACCCTGGTCGAGAACGCTCAGCATGCACTCGAAGTCATGATCGCGGACCTCCCGCCCAAGCCGACGCCGGACGACTGGAAGACGAGCATCCGCGCTGTCACCGAGACCATCGCGTTCATCCGCGACGAGGGCGAGAGGGCAGCATGGCTCGACACGCTCAAGAAGAAGGTCGGCGGACGCATCAGCGTTCTTCGCGAGATGGTCGAGCGCGAATCGAACACGCCGGCCGAGAACCCCGTCGCTGCGGTGCTCACGCACCTGCGGTTCTTCCGCATCGTCACCGGGCGCGTCTTCACCGTGCTCGACGGCGAGGCCGTTCCGGTGGACGGCGAGGCGTTCGGCGCGTGGGTCAGCCAGGCGTGCCACGCGCAGAAGCGCATCGTCGTCGGCAAGACCGCCATCGACGACGCCACGCGCGCCGTCGTCGGCGTATCGAACAAGCTTCCCCTCGGCATCGCACCCGTGCGCTACGCGTACGACACGGCCGGGAACGGCATCTGGGTCGATCTCGCCGACGTCGGTGGCCACTACGTCCACGTCACGGCATCGAACGTCAGCATCGCGAAGGCGTGCCCGGTGAGCTTCTATCGTCCTGCGGGGACGGGCGCGATGCCGGTTCCGCGAATCATCGCCAAGCCCGAGGAGTGCATGGCCGTGCTCACCGACTACTGGCGCTTCCTCGTGATCGACGACGAGAACCGTGCGGCCGTCTTCGCGTTCCTCATGTCCGCGATGAGGCCGATGGAACATCCGAAGACCGGCGCGCTCACCCGCTACACGGTGGCGCTCTTCACCGGCGAGCACGGCTCCGGCAAGTCCAGCCGGCAGATGTTCGTCCGGCGCACCATGGACCCGCGCGAGCCCGCGAGCATGCGGATCCCCGACAAGCTCGACGACCTCACGATCTACTGCGAGCAGAGCGCAGCGGTCAGTCTCGACAACCAGAGCGGGCTCTCCGGCTCGATGAGCGACGCGCTCTGTCGGATCGCCACCGGGGACGGCAACATCAAGCGCAGCCTCTACTGCACGCGCGACATCGCAATCTTCCGTGGCTCTCGTCCGATCCTCGTCAACGGCATCACCGACGTGATCACGCGCGACGACCTGTTGGATCGTTCGCTCGTGATCCGCGTGTCGAAGCCCGAGGTCAACGCAACCGACGACGAGCTGGAGCAGAAGTTCCATGAACTCGCACCGGACGTGTTCGGTGCGCTGCTCTTCTGCATGAGCGAGGCGCTCTCGGCCGAGGCCACCACGCCGGTCGATTCTTCGATCCGCATGTTGCAGGCAGCGCGATGGGCGGCATCGTCCGAGGTCAGTGCGGGCTTCGATTCCGGAAGCGTCGAGCAGGCGTACCTGCGCGCACGCGAAGAAGCCCTCGCCCTCGCAAGCGACGACCCCTTCGTGATGGCGATCCTCGCGGTCGTCGCGCCGGGGACGACGTGGAAGGGGACGATGACCGAGCTGACAAAGCTCGTCGTCGCCCACGCCGAGGAGCGTGACTCCGACACCGGCAAGGCAACGAAGAAGCTCCCTCGCGACTTCCCGACAACGACGGCGGCGGTCCGGTCGGCCTTCAACCGCAAACAACCCGCGCTGCGGCAGCTCGGGG
>JANXVA010000336.1 GCA_025351875.1 Myxococcales bacterium
TCGAGGTCGCCGCGATGTGGGCGGTGCTCACGCGCCTCGAAGATCCGAAGAAGCACAACCTCTCGCTCCTTCAGAAGCTGAAGCTCTACGACGGAAAGGTCCTGCCCGGGTACACGCAGGACACCGTGAAGGAGCTCCGCAAGGAGTCGAAGCGCGAAGGCATGGAGGGCATCTCTCCCCGCTACGTGCAGGACAAGATCTCGAACGCGCTCGTGAACGACTCCGGCGAGGGGACCATCAACCCCTTCATGGTGCTCAACGAGCTCGACAAGGGGCTGCGCCACCACTCGCTCATCACGAACGACGAGCAGCGCAAGCGCTTCCAGGAAATCATCGGCCAGGTGAAGCGCGAGTACGAGGAGATCGTCAAGAACGAGGTCCAGCGCGCCATCAGCGCGGACGAGGACGCGATCGCCAAGCTCGCCGGCAACTACATCGACAACATCAAGGCGTTCACGCTCAAGGAGCGCGTCAAGAACAAGTACACCGGCCAGGACGAGGATCCGGACGAGCGCTTGATGCGGTCGATCGAGGAGAAGATCGAGATCGCGGAGAACCGGAAGGACGACTTCCGCCGCGAGATCATGAACTTCATCGGAGCGCTCGCCGTCGAGGGCAAGAAGTTCGCGTGGAATACCAACGATCGCTTGCGCCGCGCTCTCGAGCTGAAGCTCTTCGAAGATCAGAAGGACTCGATCAAGCTGAAGACGCTCGTCTCCGCGGTCGTCGACAAGGACACGCAGGAGAAGATCGACATCATCAAGTCGAGGCTCATCAAGAACTTCGGCTACAACGAGGTCAGCGCGACGGACGTCCTCAACTACGTCGCCTCGATCTTCGCGCGCGGTGACGCCAAGGAGTAGTCCGCCTCACGCGTGATTCGCGAGAAGGGCCGCCGGCAAGAACGCCTCGCGGCCCTTTTTGTCGTGGGGCTTCGGCCCTCACGCTTCGCGTGAGCCTCCCCTTTCGCGACCTGGCCGGTCTGAGTCGTCTTCGGCGAACGGCGCCGCAACGGCGCCGATTTCACACCTGGGTCGCGACGAGCCGCGACGAGCTGTGAGCTTCCACTCGGGAGGTCTCCGGTCGCTCGCGGGCGGGCTGCTCGCGGGCGTGATCGCGGTAGCCCAGGCCTTGCCGTTCGGCGAACGCGAGGAGCAGGCCACTGACGCGAGCGGGTCGAGATCCTCGTCGGTCGCCTCGAACACTCTCTACCGTCCTAGCGGGAGTCGAGTCGCCTCGCTGCGTCGCATGCCTTGCCGAGCCCGCCGTCACACGCTTTCCGATAGAACGTCTTGCCGCGCTCGACGTCCTTGGCGACGCCTTCGCCACGTTCGTAGACGTCGCCCATGTCGAAGCAGCCGTCGGGGACGCCTTCGTCGCACGACTTCTTGAACAGCTCGATCGCCTTGGCGATGTCCTTCGGCACGCCTTCTCCCTTCTGGTACTGACCGCCGAGGTTTTCACATCCCTGTTGGAAGCCCGCTTTGCACGCGTTCGTGAAGAACGTGACGGCGCGCTGCGCAGACTTCGGCACACCCAGGCCGTCGCGATTCACCATCCCGAGCAGGTCGCAGGCCTTCTGCTCGTCGTCGCTGCAGGCTGCGTTGAGGAGGCGAACGGCCTCCGTCGTGTTCTTCGGCGTGCCTTGGCCGAGGATCATCGCGCGTGCGAGCTCGGCGCATGCACCCTGATTGTCGGCGTCGCAGGCGCGCTTGAAGAATGCAATGCTTCGCGCGGGATCCTTGGAGACCCCGTCCCCTTGCGCATACGCGATGCCGACGTTGTTGCAGGCGTTCTCGTTGCCGCCGTCGCACGCGCGCTGAAAGAGCTCGACTGCGCGCTTCTTGTCCTGTCGCATCCCGACACCGATCATGTGCATCATGCCGTAGTTGGCGCAGCTCGCGCTGTCGCCTGCGTCGCATGACTCCTTGAAGAACGAGAGGGCCTTCGCTTCGTCCTTCGGCCCGCCGATTCCCCTCGCGAGGTGCAGTGCCCGTTGCCCGCAAGCCTTGGAGACCTTCTGGTCACATGCTTTCGAGAGGAGCTGGTTCGCGCGCGCTTCGTCGCGTGACAGGCCGCCCTCTTTGAAGAGAATCATGAAGGCGAGGTTCGAGCAGCTCGGTCCGTTCCCCAGGTCGCACTGCGCCTTGCACTCGGCGGCGTTCGGGCGCCGGCACTCGAACGTCTTCGTGTTCTCGAGGAGCGTGCACTTGCCGTTGGTGCGCACCATGCCGGTTGGGCATACGGGCCCGAGATCCTCGGCGTCGGCTCCGGACTTGGGCTTCGTCTGACCGGGCGTGATCGCGGCGAGCTCGAGCCGAAGTAGCGCGCTGCAGTTCGCGGGAGGCGCGGGGGACCCGGGCGTGCTCGTCGCGCATTCCTTCGGCTCACCGTCTGCGCTGTGTGCCTTCCGGCTGCTCC
This sequence comes from Myxococcales bacterium, assembly GCA_025351875.1. GTDB lineage: Bacteria > Myxococcota_A > Polyangia > Polyangiales > Polyangiaceae > Labilithrix. The sequence continues at coordinate 2,422 of JANXVA010000336.1, forward strand.
GGCTCTCCGCCTTTGCGCCGCCCCCGAAGAGCTCAACCGCCGCGCTGACCGTGCCGCGCGTACCGGTTCCCATGGCGAACGCGCCGAGAAATGCGCCACGAACGAAATGCGTTGCGCCATCGCAGGACCCCTTGAGCTGCGGCCGTGCGACGACCTTCACCGTCGTTCGCTTTTTTCCGATCATGATGAGCGCGAGGTCGAGCGTGGAGTTGCGCTCGAGGCCGGCCGTCATCTTGATTCCGAACGCCGGGAGGTTCGCGCGGATCTCGTCGCCGTCCTCGAGCTGGATGACCTCCTCTTTCTTGGTGACGCCGAAAAAGCCGTACGTGCCGTCGACATGGCAGTCCTTCACGAGGGAGAGCGACTTGCAGTCGTAGGAGACGACGGCCACTCCTTCGCCCATGGCTTCTTCGAGGTTCGTGCGTTCGTGCGATTTCCAATCGATGACGAGTGGCTCGCTGTTCGGGCTGACCGTGCGACACGTGCCTTCGCCCATCGCTTCGGCAGCGGTCCGCTCCTTGGGCATGACGCCTCGGCCGACGCCGCCGACGTCGGTAGGCGCTCCGCACGACCATGCGAGAGCGCAGGAGAGGAACGACGCGAGGAGGAGCGCGTGAGCGCGGGGCCGGGGCATTCAGGCATGTAACCAGATCTCTTCGCGAGCTGGCGGGCCCACGGTGTGAGCCGCATGAACATGCCGCTCGAGGCTTCAGCGGGTGGACGCGCGTGCGTCCAGGCGCGCTTGCTCGCGCTGCGTGTCACAATGCTAGGGAGCGAGGCTTCATGATCTTCCGATCGGGCATGCAGGTCGTGTTTGTCGGTGTGGCCGCCTTCGGCGGCGGCGTCCTCTTCGCCGCGTGCGGCGGCTCGGACGGCACGTCCGTCGCCGGGACCGAAGGAGACGGCGGCACCCCGTTCGTCGGCGACGGCGGAAGCACCACCGACGGCCGCCCCGTCACCGACGACGACAGCGGCGCGCGCAACGTCGCAGCAGGCGGCGCGTGCACGAAGGACAGCGACTGCACGAGCGGCGGCTGCGACTACACCCTCCACTGTGCCGTCGCGCGCAGCTGCACCCAGCACAACGGCGGCGACACCTGCGGCGCCACCGGCAAGGAGAGCTGCTGCACGTCGCTACCCGTGCCGAAGCCCGGCGCCGCCTTCAAGCTCGACAAGTTCAACATCACCGCCGGGCGCATGCGCGCCTTCATCGAGAA
>JANXVA010000354.1 GCA_025351875.1 Myxococcales bacterium
ATCTCGATCGGGGGCGCGCCGGCGCCCGGGCAATCGTCGGGATCCTTCTTGCCGACCTTGTGGATCGCGCAAGAGGGCGCTTGCGAGAAGCTCTCCTCGACGATGTAGCCGGCGATGGTGATCGAGTTCTTCGTGACCTCGGTCGAGTGCATCCGGCTGCGAAGGTGGTGGGACGCTCCGGCGATCGTGTACGAGTCGCCGACCTTCACCGGCGCCTGGTTGATGGTCGGAGGCGTCGGGAGGCTCGGGGCGCGGCCGGACCACGCGGGCGCGGGCTTGTAGGGCTCGTCGCCGCTCCCACAGCTGATGGTGAGAAGCGTGAAGGCCAGGGCGCCGAGCAGCGGGGTACGCATGGGGCGAAAGGAATACCACGGACGAAATCGAGGCGACAAGGTAGCTATCGTCCTGCCGCCGATGACCCTTCCCACCCCGCGTGCCAGATTCGACGGATTGGTGACCGTGAGGGCCGCCGGCCCCGAGGATTATGCGGTGTTCGAGCGCCTTTTCCCGGAGCTCGCGGTGGAGGAAAAGACGCCCGAGAGGGGCCGCTGGGAGCGAGAGCGGATGCCCACCACCCTCATTGCCGAGGCTGGCGCGGGGGCGGAACCGGCCCGGGCGGTGGGATACGTCTATTTCCAGATCATCCGGGACACGGCCTACGTGCGGCACGTGGTGACGTCGCCGGAGGCCCGCCAGCAGGGCGTGGGCAAGGCAATGATGACGGCGGTCGCCGAGCGGGCCATCGCAAGCGTGCCGCCTTGCACGTCGTGGTGCCTCAACGTCCGCCCCCACGACGTCGCGGCGATGGCGCTCTACACGCGCATGGGGATGACCCGCGCGTTCGAGACGCGCGCGCTGAGGGTCCCGTGGTCCGTCGTGGACAGCCGGCAAACGTTGCAAGATGCACGCATCCTGGCGCGCGTGATCAGCCCCGAGGACGACGCGCGGGTCGAGCCGCCGATGAACCTGCTCCACGGCCAGCTCGCGGCGTCGCGGCGGCTCGAGGGTCGCGTCCTTCTCGGGCTCTTCGACGACGAGGTGGTGCTGGGCGCGACGGTCTTCGACCCGACGTTTCCGGGAGCCTACCCGTTCCGCGTCGCGCGGCCGGACCTCGCGCTCGTTCTGCTCGACGCTCTCCGTCCGTATGCGAACCCGGCCGACACGCTCGTCAACGTCGTGATCGAGGATCAGCCCAAGGTGGCCGACGCGCTCATCGCCGCGGGCGCGACCGTCAAGCTCGACACCGTGCACATGTCGTCGCGGACGATCGCTACCGCTGTCCGCGCGGCCCCGCTCACTTCACGATAGGGATCTGCTGCGCACACTTGCCCGCGATGCACTTCTGGGCCGCATTGCAGCAGTCGGCGTCGACGACGCACTTCTCGAACTCCTGGACGCAGGTCGTTCCCGGCGGCTTGTCCTGGCACACGAGGGCGCCGCCATCCGGATCCTTGCGGCAGAAGCCGTTGCAGCACTCGTCGCCCGACTCGCACGAGTTGCCGTTCGTCTTGCACGGGTCGACGGCCCAGAAGCCGCGCGAGTTGCCGGCGCCGAGCTCCTGGCCGGGCAGGTAGAAGGCCGGGTGGCTCGGGTCGATGGCGCCCGTGACGATGTCGATCGCCGCGACCCAGAGCTTCTTCAGGGGCGTGCCAGCGAGGCCAGGCGGCGCACCGAACGGCTGCCCGGTGAGGAGGTTTCCGTAGATGCGGCGCGACGTGAAGACGACCCAGTAGTAGCCGCCCGAAGGAACCGGGTTCACGGTCGGCTGGTAGTTGAGCTGCGAGTCGTTCAGGTGGTCGGCGTTCGTGGGAAGGCCGACACCGTTCGCGTTGGCGAGCGCGCGCGCGTCCTGCACGGCGGCGTCCTTCGCGATCCACAGGGCAGACTGCGCGTAGCCCCACGTGGAGATCTGGCAGTTGTAGAGGCTCGTGCGGTCGGCCGGGTCGGTGCCGCATTGCCCGCGCGCGAGCTCGTTGTTGAAGACGACCGCCTTGCCGTCCGGCAGGAACGTGGGCCACGAGGGGTAGGAGCTCGCGTCCTTGAAGATCTCGCGGAGGTTCGAGAACGCGCGCGCTCCGGCCACCGCGCACTTGGTCGAGCCCGCGGGAGCGCCGCAGGTGAAGTCGAAGACGGCGAGCGAGCGACCGGCTCCCGCCGTGACGGTGCCTGCGCCCGCGCCCTCCCAGAAATTGAAGGCCACCTTGCGACCGTCGGGGGAGAATGCCGGCGTCACCGCGCTATCGACGACCCCCGTGAGGCCGGTCGCGAGGACCTCGCTGCCATCGGTGCGCGCGAAGAGCTTGGCGTTGGTCTGCGTGTACGCCTCACGCGCGAAGCGAGAGCTCGCGAGCGCGAAGGAGCCGTCCGGGTAAGGGGCCGACCAGACGAACTTGCGATTGTTGGCGGCGATGCCGCCCACGCCGCTCGCCGGGTACGGGGTGCGGGCGCCCGCAGCGGTGAGGTCGTACGACGCGCCATTCGCGTAGTCGGCGCCGTCCTGCGCCCAGAGCGTCGAGCCGTCGGCCGAGACCGTGTGACACACGTGGCACTTGCCGGCCTGCGAGGGCACCGCGAGGACGGGATCCGGCGAGCGCGGCTTGATCGCGATGACTCCGCCCGTCTCGGCGCCGCCGCCGGTCGTGATGAGCGAGTCGTAGGAGTTGTAATAGACGGTGCCTTTGAGGACGCCCGCGGCGACCTTCCATGTCTCGGTGATCGGGCCGTACACGTTGCCGTCGGAGGCCGTGTAGACCTTCACCTCGACCTTGAGCGGATCGCCGAGGTTGCCGTTCGTCGCGGTGCGCCACGCGAGGTCCTCGATGCGAACGCGACGGCGCGGGCCGCCCGCCGCGAGCGCGGCGTACGAGAAGGTGCCCTCGTACGTGAAGTTGCCCTGCGAGAGCTTCACGTAGACCGCGTCGGCCTCGTGGGTCGACTGCCACATGAGGAGCGGCGCGAGGAGCCCGCGAGGCCACACGGTGTTGTCGTACGGGTAGAGGAACCCGAGCTCGGCGGCGCTGGCGGGCGCGATGGCCGCGCCCTTCAGCTTCGCGACGATCGCCGGGTCGACCGCGCCGCCGAGGGGCTCGCCGCCGACGCCGCCGATGCCGCCGAAGCCGCCGCCCGCATCGACGCCCGCGAGCGCGCCGTTCTGCGACTCCGTGATGACGACCTTGATCTTGGCGCTGCCTTCACGCGCTCCGAAGCGCGCGGTCAGGGTGCCCTCGCCGACATTCTTGCCGTTCGCCGTGAAGACGCCCGTGGAGGCGACGTCACCGAGCTCACCGCGATCGAAGAGCCACTGAGCGGCGACAGGCGCGCCGCTGTACGAGGCCGTGAAGGCGACGGGGGCATTCATGGTGATCGCGCCGTTCACCACCGTGACCGAGATCGTCGCCGCCGGAGGTGTGACCACGAGCACGCCGAGCGCGTCGGGGTCGACCCCTGCGTCGGTCGAGCCGGCGTCGGTGCCCGGGCCGAACTCACCCGGCGAGCCCGGTACGCTGCTGTCAGGCGACTCGGGCGTGACGAACGGCGAGTCCTGCCCCGAGTCTCCACAGCCAGCCTGGACTGCTGCGACCGAGGTGACGAGGACGAGAAGGGCGCCGAGCGAGCGACGAAGCGAAGAAGACCGTACGACCATGTCCAGGAACTGTGCCTCTGGACGTGGCGGCGCGCAAACCCCTACGGCGGCGTCGTCTTCCGGCCACGCAAGTAGGCCAAAACCTTCGGCGACATCGTGATTTCCGTGGCCACGCTATGGGTCGCGTAGTCATAGACCTCGCTCCCGTCGACGACGGTTCCCTGCGGCCAGGCCCAGTCGATCTGGGCGACGAGCGTGCCATCGGGCGCCCGGAGCCCGCACCGGTAGGTCTGGTAGACCTTCCCGGACTCCTCGCGGACCGCGAGCGCGAGCTTCGCTGCGAGATCGTGAGGCTCGTCCTTCGAGGTGACGACCCTGAAACCGGCGAGGCCGAGGGCGGTCGTCATCGACGCGCGGAGGTCCTGGGGGACGCGCGCCTGCTTGCCTCGCGCGAGGTGTACCGGGTCGTTCGACTCGATCTCCGCGTCCTCCGCGACGAGGACCCTCGCGCCCTCGACCTCGATCGGGACGCGATGGACGGCCGGCACGGGCATCATCGTGCCGGTCAGCTCCGCGCACCCTGCCACGCCGAAGCCGAGCGCGAGGGCGATCGCGCGCAGCGCTCTCACGGGTGGTCCTTCACCCACTTGTTGATGAAGTCGGCGCTCTTCTGCCAGCCCGTGCGGAAGCTCTTCTCGAACGAGCTCTCGATCATGCCGCCGAGGCCGAAGACCTTCGCCTCGGCGATGATCTCGACGATGCGCGTGCTCTTGCCGTCGCCGCGCGGCTCGCACTTGACCGTGCCCTCGTTGCGGAGCTTTCCGGCCAGCACGTTGGGCGTGATGATGAACTTGTGGGTCTTCGTCGCCTTGTCGAAGCGCCCTTCCTCGTCGTACCCGAAGCTCGAACCGAGCAGCTTCAAGACGGGGCCTGGCGCTTCCATCTTGGGCGTCGCCTTGACGGTGCGGATGATCTCCTTGTCGGTCTCCTTGGTGTCGATGAGCTTCCAGGCCGGGTACTCGAGAGCCTTGAAGAGCTGCTCGTTGAAGTCGAGCTCCCAGAAGAGCTTCCAGAACGTGTCGCAGTCGCAATCGAGGTCGTGTCGCATCGTGAAGGTCGCCATGCCCCCAAGGTACCGGGCTCGGTGCCTTTTCTGCTAGCGTGCCCGCTCCTCCCATGTCGAAGACGCTCCTTCTCGAGATCGGAACCGAGGAGCTCCCCTCCTCCTTCGTCGACGCCGCCCTTGCCGCGTTGCCTGGCCTCGCTCGCACGAAGCTGCAAGGTCTTCGCTTGTCGCACGGCGACATCCGCTCGCTCGGCACCGCCCGGAGGCTCGCGCTGGTCGTGGAAGGCCTCGCCGACCGGCAGCCCGACCTCGACGAGGAGGTCGTCGGCCCGCCCGAGACCGCCGCCTACAAGGACGGCGCGCCCACCAAGGCCGCCGACGCCTTTGCGAACAAGCTCGGCATCGCGGTCGGCGCGCTCGAAGTCGTCACCAAGGAGGCGAGCGGCAAGCAGAAGGCGGGTCGCTTCGTCGTCGGTCGCCGGCAAGAGATGGGCAAGGACGCGCGCGAGCTCCTAGGCAAGGCGCTCGCCGAGATCTGCGGGGAGATCCCCTTCCGCAAGTCGATGCGCTGGGGCTCGGGCAACGCGACGTTCGGCCGCCCCGTCCAGTGGCTCGTCGCGCTCTCGGGCGACGAGCTCGTCGACGTCTCGTTCGCGGGCGTGCGCTCGGCGAGGTCGACGCGCGGACATCGCTTCCTCGCTCCCGGGGTGTTCGAGCTGAGCTCCGCCGACGGTTACGTCGACGCCCTGCGCGCGAAGCACGTCCTCGTCGATCGCACGGAGCGTGCGACCACGATGATGGATCGCGTCTCCGCGGCGGCGAAGGCCGCTGGCGGCGTCCACGATCCGGATCCCGCCCTCGTCGACGAGAACGCGTCGCTCGTGGAGGAGCCGCACATCGTCACCGGGTCGTTCGAGGCGAAGTACCTGGCCCTCCCGGCGGCGGTGATCCGCGCCGTCGCGCGCGGTCATCAGAAGTACTTCTGCGTGCAAGGTGACGACGACACCTTGCTTCCGCACTACCTCACGGTGGTGAACACTGCGAATGACCCCGCGCGTATCGCGAAGGGTAACGACCGCGTCATGCGCGCCCGCCTCGCGGACGCGAGCTTCTTCTTCGAAGAGGACAAGAAGGCGAAGACCGAGGAGCGCGTCGACAAGCTCCAGGGCATCGTGTTTCACAACCGGCTCGGCACGGTGCGCGAGAAGGTCGCGCGGATGGAGAAGCTCGCGGCGAAGATCGCCGGCGCGGTCGGCATGTCCGCCGACCAGGCGAAGCTCGTCGAGCGCGCGGCCCACCTCTGCAAGTTCGACCTCGTGTCGCTGATGGTCGGTGAGTTCCCCGAGCTGCAGGGCGACATGGGCCGCGTGTATGCGCTTCATTCCGGCGAGCCGCCGGAGGTCGCGAACGCGGTACGCGATCACTACCGCCCGATCGGGGCCGAC
>JANXVA010000356.1 GCA_025351875.1 Myxococcales bacterium
CGAGCGCCTCTGCCGCTATCTCAACCGGCCAGCCTTCTCGCTCGCGCGCCTCGGCGTACGGCGCGACGGCAACGTCTCGTACCGCGTGAAGAAGGCCACGCGCGGCCGGGTAACCCAGCGCGTGATGACGCCCATCGAGGCACTCGCCCGTCTTGCCGCCATCGTGCCCCCTCCGAGGTGCCCGCTTCTACGTTTTCACGGCGTCGTTGCGCCGCGCCATCGCTGGCGTGACCGCGTCGTGCCACGGCCTCCGGTGCGGGCTTCTCTCTCCAAGCGCAAGGACCAGGGCAAGGCGGGAGAGGAGCTCGACGCGGCGCTCCGCGTCGGGCGTCACGACCACGCCTCCGACTCCGCGTGTGCCCGACGCGCTCGAAGCGGGCGACGCGCGCGCGGCCTTCGTGCTCGACGCACTCGTCGCGACAAGGACCCTGACGACGACCGGCATCGCCCAGCAGATCGCGGCAGCCTGAGCCTCACCGACACCCGCGCGATACGTCGCGCCTTGGCGCACCCGCGTCTCGCGCATGCCACCAACCGACGCTTTTCCAGACACCGTGGAACTTCGACCTCCCACCGACCCAGCCCCCCCGCCGCTCCTCGGCCCTTCCTCGACGTCATCGCCTACGATGCCCTACGCTCCCGAAAAGGCTCGGCGCGCCGGGCTGGGCCTGGCCGTCCTCAGTGGAGGATCTGGTAGACGGTCGTGAGGGCGTCGGCGTCGTTCGTGGTGCCGCCGGCCACGTAGAAGTAGGCGCTCTCAGAGGCAGCGCCGTAGCGGCCGAGGGCCGTTGCGAGGTTCGCGCCGGCGTTCGACCAGTTGTCGAAGGTGAGGGCGCTGGCCGTCACCTTGGCCTGGGCCGACTGGTTGGCCGTCGCCGATCCGCCGAACATCGCGTACCCGTACCCGCTCGAGATGAGGAGTTGGATTCCGTCGCGCTGGTTGGCGAAGCCGCCGCCGCTGACGACGCCACCGTTGGGATTCGCCCAGGTGCCGGTGACTCCGGTGGCCGCGATGAGCGAGAACTCGACGGTCTTGCTGACCGTGTTGAGGCCGCTGCCGCCGGCGGCCACGAGGAAGGCGGTCGTCGGGGTCGCGTCGGCGGAGAAGGTCGGAGGTCCGTTCTTCGCGGTCATCACGGCGAGACCGTGGCGCATGCGCGGCTGGCTGAGCGCGGTGACGTTCGCGGTGAAGGCGCCGAGCGTCGCGCCGTCGGCGGAGAGCGAAGCCTTCTCGGTGCAGTCCATGATGCCGAGGGTGGCGATGCAGGTGCCCCAGCCGCCCGCGACCTCGACGAAGAGGTTGCCGGCGGGGTCGGGGACGATCGCCGCCGCGGTGTCGAGGCGGGTCTTGAAGAGCGCCTGCCCGGCGTCGAGCCACGGTCCGGTCTCGCCGATGGCGAGCGGCGTCTCGGTCCCGGGCACGTCTGCGCCCGTGTCCGTGTACGTCAGCGTTCCGGCCGCGATGTTGTCCTTCAGGAGCACCTCGGCGCCGGACACTCCGTCGACGACCGCCGTGCGGTACACGCGATAGTGATCGACGGTGCCGACGACGGGGGCCAACCAGTCCAGCTTCACAGAGCCGGTCGCGGCGAGCGTGGCGATGGCCTCATCGGTCGGCAGCGTCTCGCCGGCCGTGGTGGCAACGGCGTTCGTGAGGACGGCCGCGACCTTGTAGTAGAACGTCCCCTTGGCGAGTGTGCCGCCGGCGACGATGGCGGGGTCGGTGATCTTCGGAGCACCGTTGAGGTCGAGGATCTTCGCACGCTCGATCGAGCCGAGGGGCGTACCGGTCGGCGCGGCGCCGCCTGTGCCTGCCTTCGAGCTCGTACCGCCGATGGCGTAGAGGTACTTGCCCTGCTGGACGACTGTGAGACCCGACCTCGCCGTCCCCAGCTGGTTGCGCCCGACGGTCCACGTCCCGAGCTGCCCGAAGCGGTCGACGGGCGCGACCTCGATGGTCTTCAGCGCCGTCCCGTCCGTAATCTCGCCGCCGACCGCGTACAGGAAGCGCCGTGCGTCGTCGATGCGCCCGGACGCCATGCCGAGCGAGCGCCGGCCGGTGTTGAGCCCGCTCGCCGCCTTCCATCCGCCAGTCAGGTTGCCGTTCGGATTCGTGACGACGAACGACGAGTAGTCGCCGAACGTCGTGGTCGTTGGGTTCTTCACGCGAACGAGATACGCGCCGACCGGGAGCGGCAGCGTCTTCGTCTGGATCGTCGCCGTCATCGTGTAGCTGGGGCCGTTGTTGCAGTTCGGGTCGCTCGCGGTGAGGACGGCGGGAACGCTCGTCACGAGCTGCGCCTGCTCGACGAGCGCGGAGCTCACCGTCGCGACGGTCGCGTTCGCGGGGAAATTGCAGCCGGTGATGATGACGCCGGTGGCGTCCGCCTGGGTCGTCCCGGTCTGCGGGGACACGCTGAGGATCTGGGGGGCTGGATCGACGACGGCCTTGTACGACCCCGCGAGCGTCCCGGCGCAGTCGCCCGGGTTGACGACGATGACGCCGTAGGTGCCGGCCGCGAGGCCGCTCGGGACCGTCCCCGTGACGCTCGAGCTGGAGACGAACGCGACGCCAGTGAGCGGGGTCAGCGTGCCACCGCTGCTCAGGTAGAGCTTCGGGGTCGCGACGAAGCCGCTCCCGCTGAGCGTCAGCGTCGTCTTGTCCGTCGTGAGTCCGAACTTCGGGGTGATCGAGGTGACCGAGACGATGCCGCCGTCGCACGCGCCGCCGTCGAGGTTCATGCCGACGTTCGCGTCGGGCGTGTTTGCAGCGTCCGCCGCATCTGCCGCGTCCGCCGCGTCCGCGACAGAGGTGTCGGAGACGGAGGTGTCGGAGACGGAGGTGTCGGTGACCGTCGAATCGATGCCCGCTCCGCCGTCGCCGCCGTCGGCCTCCGCGAAGGCAGGCGAGTCGTCGCTCCCTCCACAGGCGGCCGCGAATGCACCCGACGCCGCGAGCACTGCCACGATTCCAAGCGAACGACGTCCACGAAGCATTTGAGGGCTCCTCCGAAAAAGAAAATGCAGGTCTCGACGCACGCAAGGTGCGTGGGCTCGCCAGGAAGGTACCCAACCGGCGGGTCGAGCATGCAGCTCGAAAGCGGAAATCGTGCTGGAAAGTCGGCTGTCCGTGGTCGGTGGAATGACCTCCGCGGCGCCGAGACACCCGACTACCGCGCTCGGACGCGAGCGCCTCTGCCGCTATCTCAACCGGCCAGCCTTCTCGCTCGCGCGCCTCGGCGTACGGCGCGACGGCAACGTCTCGTACCGCGTGAAGAAGGCCACGCGCGGCCGGGTAACCCAGCGCGTGATGACGCCCATCGAGGC
>JANXVA010000359.1 GCA_025351875.1 Myxococcales bacterium
TGGTACTTCCAGCGCTACATCGAGCAGCTCCCCTCAGCAGGCGAGATCGTCCTGTTCGACCGCAGCTGGTACAACCGCGCGGGCGTCGAGCACGTCATGTCGTTCTGCACCGACGACGAGTACACGGAGTTTCTGCGCAGCTGCCCGCTCTTCGAGGAGATGCTCGTGCGCTCGGGGATCCATCTCCTCAAGTACTGGTTCTCGGTCAATGACGAGGAGCAGGAGAAGCGCTTTCTCGACCGGATGGAGAATCCGATCAAGCGCTGGAAGCTGAGCCCGATGGACGTCGAATCGCGCGAGCGGTGGGTCGAGTACTCGCGGGCGAAAGACGCCATGCTGAAGCACACGGATACGAAGAGAGCCCCGTGGTTCATCGTCGACGCGGACGACAAGAAGACGGCGCGCCTGAACTGCATTGCGCACCTGCTGCGCCAGGTTCCGTACAAGGACCTCAGCCCCGTGAAGATCAAGCTGCCGGCCAGGCAGCGCGACACGGGCTACAAGCGGCCGAAGAAGTCGTCGCAGAACTGGGTTCCGAAGATCTACTGAGGTCGTATCGACCTTCAGAGACCACGCTCAACGAATTCGGACGTTGTCGTACTTCACGTCGAGCAGCGGCGTCTGACCGGCGCTGCCGGCGCCGATCGAGACGTTGATGACCGACGCCGGGGTCGGTGAAGTCTTGGCGTCTACGTCGACGATCACCCGCCCGTCGATCTCCGCGTGGATGTGCCCGGAGGTCGGGTCGAACGTCTCGCGGACGAGGATGTGGAACCACGTACCGCTCGTGGTCTTGTCATCGGAGTCGATCCGTTGCGTACCAACGCCGCCGTCGGGGTAGTACACGGAACCCACGTTGAGCCCGTTCGGGACGATCGAAAGAGCACCGGCGTAGGCGCCGTCCACGCCGAGGAAGAGCAGCGGGCTGTAGGCGTCGGGCGCGTACGACGAGCGATCGACCGTGACCTTGATGTCCGCTTCCAGGGTCAGCAGGTGGTCGGACCCGAGCGCGATCGACGTCTTCAGGTCCGAGTAGTCGCCGCCCGCTGAGCGCGCCGGCATCGTGAAGACCGCGGAGTTCGGCAGCGACAGTCCGTCGCCCGCGATCGCGACGGTGCCGGCGCCGGGATCGAGCGCCGTCCACGGCCCGCGGACGTTCGCAGCGCGCATCGGCTCGTCGAACAGGTCGCAGAAACGGTAGCCCGAGCAGAGGTCGCTGGCGGCATCGGCGTCCGGGCGCGTGGCCGCGTCGACTGCGGGGATTGGGCCCGCGTCGCTCGCGTCGCTCGCGGCCCCAGGCGCGTCGGGTGCGCCGGTCTCGGCGTCGACACTCGCGCGGCCGGTGAGGTCCGACGTGTCGACCAGCAGCGAGCACCCGACGGCTGTCATCACCGCTGCGACGGATCCGACGACCAGGCGGGCGCGCATCACGAGATAGTAGCGTCCCCGCGAGATCTGCGGCCCACCCTTCTTGCGGAGTGGCGCCAGCCAACCTGGTACGGCGCTACTTGCAGACGGTCGGATCGAGCACGGCGCACTTGCCGTTCCGGCATTTTGCCGGGAACTGACAGTCGGGTGGCCTGGCTGCGTCGCACGCGACGCCGTCGGCGAGGAACGCCTGGCACTTGCCCTTCGTCGTACCCATCGCTCCCACGCACTGGCTGCCCTCGCAGAACGCGAAGTCGACCGCAGGCTGGAGCGTGATCCCGCAGAGCTGGTTCGTCGTGGCGACGGTGAACGTCGTGCACGTGCCGTCCGCGACCGTCGCGCTAGGCGGCTTGCAGTAGAGGCCGGCGGACGAGCTGCACGGGATCTCGTTCATGGCGTTCTTGCACGGGGCGCCGGCTGTCAGGCCCTTGCCGCACTTGCCGGCGATGCAGGCGAGCGAGACCTCGCATGGCGCTTTCGCGTCGCACGTGCCGCCCTCTGCGACGAATTTCGTGCACTTCTGCGCGGCGCTGCACGTGAGACCGCGCGCACACTTGGAGCTCGTGCAGTCGGCGCCCTCTGCGGCGCGCGGCCCGCACTTGCCGCAGCTCGTCTTCGCGTCGACGTAGCATCCGCCGGACGTGCACTGCGAGTCGTTCGCGCACGCCGCGCCGTCGGCGAGCGTTCCGCGGAAGTCGCACTCGTTCACGCCGTCGGCGAGGAGCGTGTTGCACGCCGCGGCGTCGACGGCGGACTTGCACGCCGCGCCCTCGGCATCCTTGATCTGGACGCCCGGGCCTTTCACCGACGCCTTGATCTCGAGGGCGAGGCGCGACTTGCACGTCACGGTGTCACCGATGAACGCCTTCACGAAGAAGTCGCCGTAGCACGACGCGATGCGGTCGCAGAACGAGCTGGCGACGGCCTCGAGCGTCTGTGCCGTGACGGGACCGTCGGCGGCGCCCCCGCTCGAGCTCCCGCACGCGAGCACGATCCCCGAGACCACCACCGTTGCGAGCGCCGAAGAAGTGACCTTCATCGAGACATCCTTTCAGTTCACGGAGGCGACGACGTTCGCAGAGGCCGTCACTCCGGCCTGGATTGCCTCGATCGCCGCTTGCGCCTCGGAGGCGACCTTGACGATGCACGCCGGCTTGAGGTCGGAGATCCCCGAGGCCACGCCGCCGACGATCGCCGACACCTTGGCCTCCTCGTCGAGGTGCGCCTGGAGCGCGAGGATCGCCGGGAGGTTCGCGTCGAGCGCCGATCGCAAGCTCGCAGCGGCCGAGGGATTCGCCGGACCCGTGACGGTGGAGGTCACCGTCGGCGCGTCGCAGAGGGCGCCCGCAGACACGGTCACGTCACAGCTCGCATCGCACTTCGCGTCGACGGCGCATCCTCCCTCGAGCTTGCCTCCGACACAGTAGCCGCTCGACAGGCTGCCTCCCGTGCAGCGGAGCGGGTTGGCGGTGGCGTCGCACGTTGCGGGCGAGGCGCACCGCGTCTGGCACGTTGCCTTCGTCGCAGCCGCGAGCTTGCACGGCATCGCCGTTCGCGCGACGTCGAGGGTGCCGCCGGCGTCAGCCTTCGTCGTGCCCACCGACTTGACGGCGAGGGCGCACCAGCTCTTCACCTTGTCGAGCGGGTCGACCTGCGCGTCCGCTGCCGTCTGATCGCTGCTCGACGCGGCGAGCGCCACCGCGAGCTTCTTGCACGCGGCGGTGAGGTCGGTGACTTGCGTGGCCGAGGCGCCCGCGATGTCCGCGACGCTCTGCGCGATCACCTGGCTCTGCGCCGTGCCGCCGATGCCCGGGTCGTTCTGACCGCCGGGATGAAACTCCGAGCACGCGCCTGAGGTTCCACTCGAGCCGCTGGTTCCGCTGGTTCCACTCGAGCCGCTGGTTCCGCTGGTTCCGCTGGTTCCGCTCGAGCCCGCGTCCGCCGCGCCGAGCGTGCTGCCGCCTGAGCAGGCCGCAGCCATGCCGACGACTGATCCGACGAACAGAGTGAGCCCGGTCCGAACCATGGTCGTCTTCATCATGGGGCGCACTCTACACCACGAACGGCGATGGTCGGAGGGCGCGAATCCCCCTTGCACCCGACCCCGACCCTCACGCACCGACACGAAACGGGCGAAAGCGCCGTCAGAGATCTTCGCCGTAGACCATCAGGAAGAGAAGCAGCAGCGACAAGCCCACGCCCGCTCCGACGAAGTAGAGCGGCATGGGGAACTCCATCTCGCCGCGCTCGAACCAGGCCACGACGCTCGCGACCGGCGTGGGCGTGACGATGAAGAACCACTGGGAGAACGAAAAATTTCGCGGGTGCTGCTTCGCCATCGATCGCGGCTCAGGGCGCGGCGGTGAGCGCGCGCTCGACGATGCCTGGCACGTGCTGCAGCGCGTGCTCGAGGTCGAAGAGCTTCGCCAGCGTGTCGTTCGAGAGCCTCGAGGAGACGTCGGCGTCGGCGCCAAGGTTGTCGCGGAATGCGCCGTCACCACGCCACGCGCGCATCGCATTGCGCTGGACGAGCACGTACGCCTCCTGGCGCGCCATGCCCGACTCCACGAGCGCGAGCAGCACCGCCTCGGAGAAGTAGAGCTCCGCCGCGCGGCCCATGTTCTCCTTCAACCGATCGGGGTAGACGACGAGCCCCTCGACGAGGCCTCGCGCGCGGTCGAGCATGAAGGCGAGGGTCGAGGTCGCGTCCGGCGCGATCATCCGCTCGGCGGAGGAGTGCGAGATGTCGCGCTCGTGCCAGAGTGCGACGTTCTCGAGCGCCGGGATGCACGCGGCACGCACGACGCGCGCGAGGCCGCACAGGTTCTCGCTGAGGATCGGGTTGCGCTTGTGCGGCATCGCGCTCGAGCCCTTCTGGCCGACCGTGAACGCCTCCTCGGCCTCCCCGACCTCGGAGCGCTGCCAGTGGCGCACGTTCGTCGCGAAGCGCTCGATGCCGGCCGCGACGAGCGCCATCGCGCAAAACAGCTCGGCATGACGATCACGCGCGACGATCTGCGTGCTCACCGTCTCGGCGCGCAGGCCGAGCGCCGAGAGCGCGCGCGCCTCGATGGCGGGCGAGAGGTGCGCGTACGTCCCGACGGCGCCGGCGATCTTGCCGACGGCGATCGTCTCTCTTGCGCGAACGAGCCGCTCCTTCCCGCGCGCCAGCTCGGCGTGATGGCCGGCGAGCGCGAGGCCGAACGTCACCGGCTCCGCGAAGATGCCGTGGCTGCGGCCGATCATCGGGGTCTTCGCGTGCTCGCGGGCGCGCAGCGCGAGCGCCTCGAGGAGCGCGCTCGTGCGCTTCACGAGGCCGTCGGTCGCGTCGCGTAGCTGGATCGCGAACGAGGTGTCGAGCACGTCGCTCGACGTCATGCCGCGATGGAGCCAGCGCGCGTCGTCACCGGCGAGCTCCTCGACGTGCGTGAGGAACGCGATGACGTCGTGCTTCGTGGTGCGCTCGATCTCCTCGATGCGATTCGCGTCCAGCACCAGCTTCTTGTCGCGGATGCGTCCGGCGACGCCCCTGGGAACGACGCCGGCCTCCTCCATGGAGTCGCACGCGGCGAGCTCGACCTCGAGCCAGATCTGGAAGCGACGCTCGGACGACCAGAGGGCAGCGAGCTCGGGGGGCGTGTAACGCGGGATCATGAGGAGCGCGTTCTTAGCAGAATCGCGCAGCGGAGAGGATGCGCGATAGGATTCATGGGGAATGACGAAGCCCGCGAAGAACAAGGCACTGACGGCGCACGACGTCTTCGTGCCGAGCTCGTTTCCCGAGCACACGTACGTCGCCCGCGGCGGCGACGATCTCGAGGACAAGCTCCGCTTCGCGTTGAAGACCAAGGGGCAGATCGTCAGCCTGTCCGGGCCCTCGAAGTCCGGCAAGACGGTGCTCGTCGAGAGGGTCGTGGGCAAGGACAAGCTCGTCCCGGTCATGGGGGCGGGAATTCGCGAGCCCGACCAGCTGTGGACACGCGTACTCGACTGGATCGACGCGCCGACCGACGAGACGTCGCTGAAGCACACCCAGCTACAGACCGGCGCCCGCGTCGGCGCGAAGGCCGAGACCGACATGATCGTCGCGAGCGGCGAGGCCTCCGGCGACATCAACACGTCCTTCTCGCGCCGGACTGGCGCCATGGAGCGAAAGTCGCGTCGCGGGCTCGAGCAGGTCATCGAGGAGCTCGCGGGCACCGAGCTGGTCGTCCTCGTCGACGATTTTCACTACATGCCGCGCGAGGTGCGCGCCGAGGTGGCCAAGCAACTCAAGGAGGCGGCGCGCCGCGAGGTGAAGATCGTGACGGCCGCCGTCCCGCACCGCGCCGACGACGTCATCCGCGCGAACCCCGAGCTCCAGGGCCGCGTCACGGTGATCGACGTGGGCTACTGGCGGCCGCGTGATCTCGCGCGCATCGCGCAGGCTGGCTTCGACGCGCTCAACGTCGACATCGACCCGGACTCGGCGGAGCGCCTCGCCCACCAGGCCTCGGGCTCTCCTCAGCTCATGCAGGCGCTCTGCCTCTATGCGTGCTTCGTGCTCGGCACGATCGATCGCATGCCGAAGCGCATCAGCGAGCGCCTCAAGGACGAGGATCACGTGAAGGCCTGCCGCCTCACGTCGACCATCGCGGACTTCCGCACGCTGGTCGACGCCCTCGAGGCAGGCCCGCGGGCCCGCTCCGGCGACCGGAAGACCTACCGCTTCAAGGACGGCACGAGCGGCGACGTGTATCGCGCGATCCTCAAGGCCATCGCCGACGAGCCGCTCGTGCTCGCGTTCGACTACGAGGAGATCCTGCGCCGCGTGCGTGCGCTCTGCGACGGTGAAGCGCCGAGCGGCTCGAGCGTCACGGGCGCGTGCGCGCACATGGCGCGCCTCGCCGAGGAGCAGCTCCCGACGACGCGCGTGCTCACGTGGGACGAGCGCGATCAGATCCTCGAGATCCCCGACCCGTACCTGTCGTTCTACCTTCGCTGGTCGGACCGACTGCGCGAAGCGGAGTGAGCTCTACGTCACGTTGCCGAGCGGCACCCAACGCGTCCTACGCTATGGTTCACGGGCATCATGACGCCGTCGGCGGTGCCCATTTCGCTGGAAGAATACATCGAGCTCGAGAAGGGCGACGAGCTCGCCCGAGTACATCGGCGGGGTCACGGTCGCAGCTTTGCTGGTCGCGGATCGGCGGCGCCTCGCGATCGCGATCGCGCTCCTCTTTCATGCGCTGGTCGAGCTGACCGTGAAGCCGGACATGCTCGGCTGGCAGATGGCCCTGCTGCTGCTCGCGATCTGGCCGCGCCCCACTGAAACCGTCGCCGTGGAAGCAGCGGAAAGGTAACTTGGGAGCGTGGACTCGATTCAGCTCGCTCGGACTCGCGACGAACACCCGCTCATCGGGACCCTGGTCAACGGCAAGTTCTGCGTCGTCGGTCTGCTCCATCAGGGGCGCCGCAACGATCTCTTCGTGGCCCAGGAGACGGTGCGCGATCAGGTTCGGTCGTTCGTCCTCAAGATCCCGCACGAGCTCTCGAACGAGTCGGCGGAGGTGCTCGCGCGCGAGGCGGCGTTCCTCTCCGAGGTGCGCCATCCGAACATCGTCCTCGCGTACGAGGTCGGGAATGACGACGAGCGCGCGTATCTCGTCCTCGATCCCATCGCCGGCGAGACGCTCGCTGACACGATCGAGCGCACCGGTCCGATGCAGGAGCGGGACGTCCTCGGGATCTTCTGGCAGATCCTCTCGGCGGCGCGCGCGATGCACGAGGCCGGCGTCGTCCACCGCGATCTCCGTCCGCGCAACGTGTGCCTCGAGTGGCGCGGAGGTGACCCGAGTCGTCCGCCGGTCGTGAAGCTCATCGATTTTGCCGCGGCGAAGTTCTTGCGCGAGGGTCACCCCGATGCGGCCGAAGAGCCCGCGTATCCGGTCGGCGCGCACCGCTACATGGCTCCCGAGCAGCACCGCGGCGAGGTCGCCGGACCGTGGGTCGACATCTACGCGATCGGCATGATGCTCCACGCGGCGCTCGTCGGTGAGCTGCCCGAGCCCGGCACGCGCCTCAGCGAGCGTCGCCAGGTGTCCGCCGAGCTCGACGAGGTCGTCGCGAAGGCGCTCGCCGAGGAGCCCTCGCAACGCTACGCGTCGGCGCTGGAGCTCCAGGACGCGCTGACGCGCGCGCTGCTCCTCAGCTGACCCTCGCGTGTCACGCGGTGGCGCTACCGCGCTATCCGTAGAAGCGCTTGCCCTTGCGCGCCATCTCGACCAGGAGCGGCGCAGGTTCGTAGCGTGAACCAAAGCGATGCTGGAGCGAGCGCGTCCGGCGGAGCACCTCGGGTGCCCCGAGCACGTCGACGTAGCGGAACGGACCGCCGCGAAAGGGAGGAAAGCCGATCCCGAAGATGGCGCCGATGTCGCCGTCGCGCGGGCTCCGCAAGATGCCCTCGTCGAGGCAACGGAGCGCCTCGTTCACGAGCGGTATCGTGCAGCGCAGGCTGACCTCCTCGGGCATCGGTCGCGAGGGACGCTGACCCTTGCGGAGGGATTCGTAGATCGTATCGTCGACGCGCTGCTCGAGCTTTCGCCCGCGGCCATAGAGGTAGAAGCCGCGTCCGTTCTTGCGGCCCCGCCTGTCGTCGGCGCGGAGCGTCGCGATCACCTCGGGCGGACGGAGGCGATCGCCGAACGCCCCGTGCATCACGGTGGAGACGTGCGAGGCGACGTCGATGCCGATGTCGTCGAGGACGTGCAGCGGTCCGTTGGTGAAGCCCCAGTCGACGAGCGCGCCGTCGATCGCGTCGACCGACACGCCCTCGCTGAGGAGCTGCGCGGCCTCGTTGAGGTAGGGCGCGAAGATGCGCGTCGTGTAGAAG
This sequence comes from Myxococcales bacterium, assembly GCA_025351875.1. Classification (GTDB taxonomy): domain Bacteria; phylum Myxococcota_A; class Polyangia; order Polyangiales; family Polyangiaceae; genus Labilithrix. Next base: position 8,300 of record JANXVA010000359.1, read on the forward strand.
CCAGTGCCGTCGTGAACGACGATGACCGTCTTGCCCTGGCGCTTGCCGAGCGCGACGGCGGTGGCGACGGCGCGAGGGTCGGTGTGCTTCGTCCGGACCACCTCGAGCAGCGGGACGCGATGCACCGGGCTGAAGTAGTGCATCCCGAGGATGCGGTCGGGGCGCGGGGAGCCTTCCGCGATGCTCGCGATGGTGAAGGACGACGTGTTCGTTGCGATCACGCACGTGTCCTTCACGATCGCCTCGACCTCACGAAGCACAGCTTGCTTCAGCGCGAGATCCTCGAAGACCGCCTCGATCACGAGGTCGGCCGAGGCGACGTCCGCGGTCTTGCTCGTCCGCGTGAGGCGCGCGAACGTGTGTTCGCGCTCGAGCAGCGTGATCGAGCCGCGCCGCTGGCGCTCCTCGAGGAGGTGCCGCACATAGGTGACGGCGCGCTCGAGCGCGCCTTCGTCCGTGTCCTTCATGTGGACGGGGAGGTCCGCCTGGACGGTGGCGCATGCGATGCCGGCGCCCATGAGGCCTGCGCCGATGACGCCGACGCGTGCGACGGGGAACGGATGCGCGCGTTCGCGCTCGTCGCCTTCGACCCCCGTGTCCTTCCTTGCGGCGGTCGTCGCGAAGAAGAGCTCGACGAGCCGATGCGAGGTCTCGCTGACGACGAGCTCCCCGAAGAGCCGCGCCTCGAGCTTCGCGGCGGCGCGAAACCCCCTGCTGCCGTAGCGCTCGAGCACGTCGAGCATGCGCTCGGCTGCGGGGTAGTGGCCGCGTGTCTCGCTCGCGGCCGCGGCACGGGCGCGCCGGAAGAGGAGCGCGCGACCGACCGCGTTCTTCTCGAGAAGCAGACGATCGACGCCGCGAAGGCGATCGATCGGACGGCCCTGATGCCGGAGCGAGGCTCGCTTGTCGGGCAGCTGCTTGCGGAGGCGCGGCTGGACGACGAGCCTCAGCGCGAGGTGGCACGCCGCCTCGAGCGCGCTCTCCGGGGCCACCACCTCATCGACGAGACCGAGCGCGCGAGCCTTGTGGGGCTTCAGGCTACGGCCGGTGAGGCCGAGATCGATCGCGACGCGAAGGCCCGCGCGCTCGGCGACGCGGAGCAGACCGTTGGCTGCGGGCATCAGTCCGAGCTTCACCTCCGGCAGACCGAGCGCGGTCTTCGGATCGTCGGTCGCGACCGTGGCCGTGCAGGCGAGGGCCAGCTCGAATCCACCCCCGAGCGCCGCGCCGTGGACGCACGCGACGATTGGCTTGCTCGAGCTCGCGATGCGCGCGAACCGGCGGCCGATCTCGAGCGACGCGTCCTCGGCGTCCTTGGCGAAGCGGATCGTTCGGAGGTGATCGATGTTCGCACCCACGAGAAAGGAGTCCCTCTTGCCGCTCCGGAGGACGATGGCGCGCACGCGTTCGTCGGCGTCCATCGCGTCGAGCGCGGCCACGAGCTCGGCGCCGAGCTGCGGCGTGATGGTGTTGTGTGTCTCCCCAGGGTCGTCGACCGTGAGCACGCCGATGCCTTCGCTCCGGACCTCCGTCCGGAGGATCGACGGCGCGCGCGCGGTCGCGCCGAGAGTCACCACCTCCATCCCGCCCGATGTGCCACATTGACGCGATGTGTCAAGGTCACGGGGCACCGTTCCGACCGCGCCTGTGCTAATCGCCCAGAGTCTCTCTGCCCGACTCCCAAACCCGCCCCAAACAGCGAGGACTGCACGATGTCTCTGGCCGATGCGCTTTCCGATGAGAAGAAGAAGCCCCTGATCGTCAAGGACTGCTGCGAGCTCATCGACTCCGAGGTCAAGGACAAGAGCGGCATCTCCGGGCTGGTCATCAAGGCTGGCTACGGCACCGTGAAGGGCATCAAGCCCGGCTTCGTGGAGAAGGCCGTCGACGATCTGCTTCCCGATTTCGCCAAGGCGCTCGATCCCATCTACGCCGACGCGAAGTCCCAGAACAAGAACGTTTCGGAGTTCTTCGCCTCGAACGCAGGCCGCGTCGCCGACGCGCTCCTCGCGATCACCGACGCCAAGGCCGAGCGCGCGAAGAGCGGAGCCGCCAAGGCCGCTTACGAGAAGCTGCGTGGCTCGGCGAAGAAGAACGTCGAGCAGGCCGCGCCGCGCCTCGGCAAGCTCCTCGAAAAGCACGGCATCTGAGCTGCGCCTCCGGCGAGCGAAGAGTTGCGTCGGTGCGCTGCTCGTGTGCGCGCTCGTCGCCTGCACGCGTGACACGGGAAGTGCGCGCCCTGCGGTGGCCACGCCGAGGCCGAGCGGCGGCGAGCCAGCGCCGGTCGGGTCTCCGCGCGCCGTGCTCGCGGGTCCTCCCGGCGCGATCGTCGGGGAGTACAGCGCGACCTGGGAGCCCGCGTCGGGCCTGGTGAAGGTCGAGGCACGCTTCACCGCCCGAGCGGGCTCGACGTTCACGATCGAGCGCGGTGCCGAGGCGTTCGCAAAGGACATCGAGGTCTCCTCCGATCGCGACGGCGCTCCCTGGGCGCGCGTCGTGCGGAACGGCAGGACCTTCGACGCCGCGGCGTGCGGCTCGGGCCCGTGTCGCATGCGCTACCGCCTCGCGCTCCGTGACGCGGCCCGCAAGATCGACGACGTCGATGTCGCGAGCGAGGAGGGCGACGTCGTGGAGGCGCCCCCTTCGACCTGGCTCCTCGTCCCGTCGCGCGCCTCTCGCGAGCTGCGCTTGCGGTTTCGCGTCGCGTGTCCGGAGGGCTCTCGTTTCGTGACCGGTGTCTTCGACTCCGACGAGGCCAAGGACGCCTGGGACATCTCGATCGACGATCTCTGGACGTCTCCGTACACGGCGTTCGGTCCGCTTCGTGTCCTCCGCGTGCCGGTGAGCGGCGGACGCATCGACGTGGCGATCGGTCCCGGCAAGCTCGAAGTCACCGACGACGACCTCACCCGCTGGGTGGCCGCGAGCGCGCGCGCGGTGAGCTCCTACTACGGGCGTTTTCCGATGCGGAGCGCGCTCGTGCTCCTTCTCGCGTCGAGCGGCCGTTGGGTCGGGAGCGGCCGCACGCTCGCGGGAGGTGGCGGCACGGTGCTCGTGCGCATCGGCGAGCACGCGTCGCTCGAGGCGTACCGGGCCGATTGGGTGCTCGTCCACGAGATGATCCACCTCACGTTCCCCTCCGTCACCCGCGACCAGGACTGGGCGGAGGAGGGTATCGCGACCTACGCAGAGCCCTTCGCGCGCGTGCGTGCCGGGCTCCTCGACGAAGCGGCCGCGTGGCGCGGGCTCGTCGACGGGCTTCCCAACGGGCAGCCAGAGGGCGGCGATCGCGGGCTCGATCAGACGCACACATGGGGCCGGATCTACTGGGGCGGCGCGCTCTTCTGGTTCGTCGCGGACGTCGAGATCCGCAAGCGGACGCAGAATCGCTTCGGCCTCGAGCACGCGCTACGTGGCGTCATCGACGCCGGTGGGAACAACGCCTCTCGGTGGCCGCTCGCCGACGTCCTCGCAGCCGGCGATCGGGCTACGGGGGTCGGTGTCCTGGCCGAGCTCTACGCCAAGATGTGCGCGTCGCCGCATCCCATCGATCTCGATGCACTCTACAGGTCGCTCGGCGTGCAGGTGTCGCCAGGGCACGTGACGTTCGACGACAAGGCACCGCTGGCCGGCGTTCGCCGAGCGATCACGCGTGGGACGGACCTCGCGATCTCGACGCCGCGCTGAGTCGCTCGTCGGCGAGCCGGCCGCGCTCGTCGGTGTCTTCGGGGGGCTCTGCTGGTACGCTCGCACCGCGATGAAGCGCCACCCTCCCGCACCTCTCGGGGCCCTGACCTTCGCGCTGGGCCTCACGCTCGGCGCATCGACGGCGTTCGCTCAGCAGCCGCCGCCTGCCGCGTCGATCCCCGCCGCAGGGGCTCCGGTCCGCGTCCATCTCCGCACGTTCCGCGGGAAGGGCACCGCACGCCTCTACATCCATCGCACCGACGGCTCGTACACGCTCGTTTGCGCGTCGCCGTGCACGGCGGACATCGCAGCGCATAGCGAGCTGCGCGTCACGCTCGCAAACAACGACGAGGAGCCTCACACGTTCGAGGTGCCGCCGGACCTCGGGCCCGAGATCGACGTCGAGGTGCGGCCGGCGTCGGTCGGTCCGCTCGTCGGGGGCATCGTGCTCATGGGGAGCGGCGGCGCGCTCGCCCTGAGCGGCGCGCTCTTCATCGCATTGAGCGACGTTCGCTATCCCAGCGTCGGCGGGCGCAGCTCGACCCCCGACTCCTACAAGACGGTCGGCTTCGTGCTCCTCGGAGTCGGCGCGGCGTGCGCCGCCGGCGGGCTCATCTGGCTACTCACTCGCTCGCACGAGCCGAAGGTCGAAGGCGCGCCGCACTTCCACGACACGGTCGGTCGGCGTGAGACGGTGCTCGGTGACGTGGCGGTTCAGAAGCCGCGCGACCCGACCCCGACGAACCTCCCGCCTGCAGCGCCTTTCGAGCTCACTTTCGCGTTCTGACGCCGATGACGACGCGCAACGCCCGCTTCCCGGCGATCGACGTGATGCGCGGCTTCGTCATGGTGCTCATGACGATCGATCACGCGTCCGAGACCTTCAACCGCGGCCGCGTCTTCACCGACTCGGTGATGTTCTGGAAGCCCGGTAGCGAGCTCCCCGTCGCGCAGTTCCTGACGCGCTGGATGACGCACCTCTGCGCGCCGACGTTCGTCCTCCTCGCCGGCGTGTCTCTCGCGATCGCCGTCGAGAACCGGCGCGCCAAGGGCGACTCCCCCGGCGCGATCGATCGCTACATCCTGGTGCGCGGCGCGCTCGTCGTCGCCTTCGAGCTGCTCTGGATGTCGCCGGTGATGCTCGATCCCGGCCGTATTCTCCTTCAGGTCCTCTACGCGATCGGCGGCTCGCTGATGTGCATGGCACTCCTGCGACGGCTCTCCGACCGCGCGCTCGGGTTGCTCGGCCTCACGGTCGTCGTCTTCGGAGAGCTGGGGATCGGCGCCCTGTCCGCGCTCCACGTCGAGAGGACGATCCCCGCGGCAATCATCCTCGTGGCCGGCTTCTTCTACCAGGGCCGCTTCATCGCCGCGTACCCGCTCGTGCCCTGGCTGGGGATCATGATGCTCGGCTGGGTGCTCGGCCGTCGCCTCCTCGTGTGGCGCGCCGCGGGCGTCGACGCCGAGCGCGCGCCGCGTGTTCTCGTGACGTTCGGCGTCGTCGCACTCGCGACGTTCCTCGTCGTGCGCGGCATCGACGGCTACGGGAACATGCTCCTCCACCGCGACGACGGCTCGCTCGTGCAGTGGCTTCACGTGAGCAAGTACCCACCGAGCATCACGTTCAGCGCCCTCGAGCTGGGGATCACCTCGCTGCTCCTCGCCGCGCTCTTCGTGATCACGCGGAAGCGCCCCGAGGCGGGCGGGCCGCTTCGCGTGTTCGGACAGGTGGCGCTCTTCTTGTGCCGCGCGTACGGCAGCCACAAGGCGTCACATCCGACGAGCCTCGCGCGCTTCGTGTGAGCGAATCCGGTTGAATCGATGTGCCGACGCGCCGGAGTGTGTTCCGTGAGCTTCCGCGCATGCGAGACTGCAGGTCCGTGGCGAACCTCGACCGACCGCTGGCCGTTCCCCGCAACGACGCTTCCCGTGGCGGTCGCGGCGGCCTCCTTCGCAAGCTCGCGCTGATCCTCGGCGTCCTCTTCCTGGTGGGGTTCGTCGTGTCGAGGTTCGACTTCTCACGCAGCTACGGAAGCTTGAAGAGTGCCGGGTTTGCGAGCGGGACGACCGAGGGAAACTACCACCGCATCGCGGACGACCTCGCGAAGGTCGCGGCTCAGGGGAACGGCTCGCTACGCAACGTGGAGACGGCGGGCTCGGCCCAGAACGTCGCGCGCCTCTCGTCCGCCGCCGCCGGCACGTGTGACGTCGCGTTCGCGCTCGCGCAGGACGGCTCCGACTGGGGTGACACGAGCAAGAACCGCATCGAGCTGATCGGCCGCCTGCCGCGGTCCGAGAGCGTCTTCTTTCTCGGGCGCGATGCGGACGCGATCACGGAGCTCTCACAGCTCGCCGGGAAGAAGCTCGGAGTCGGCCCGGCAGGCAGCGGCGCG
>JANXVA010000417.1 GCA_025351875.1 Myxococcales bacterium
GTGATCGGGAAGTTCGCCTGGTTCTCGAAGCTGAAGTTCGGATTGGCGAAGATCGACTCGGGAGCGCCGGTGCCTCCTGCGAGCCGCTCCGTCGACATCGCGGTTCCTCGCGTGTGCATGTGGGGCGAGGCGTTGAAGAACTTCACGTTCTGGAACGTGTTGGGCAGCTTGTAGTCGCACTTGACGGTCGTCGTCGATCGCGGCGGAATGCTGAATTTGGTGCTGCCGAACGCGACGACGCCCGCGTCGTTGGGACGAAGGGTCTCGGTCGTGCACAGGTCGTAGCCGCTGTTGTCCAGCTGGCCGGCGAGGTTCTTCGCGTTGTTGTAGTGGAGCTGGATGACCCAGTGCGTCGCGCCCTTCTCCTCGGGGAAGCCGGCCTCGGCCGGAAGCTCGAGGTTGTTTCCGCCGGGCGCCCAGCCCGCCACGAGCTTCCAGGCCGCCGAGCCGAACGCCGCGCAGGGCGTCGGGGTCGCGCTCTCGGCCTTCGGCGACTGGAAGAGCAGGATGTGGTGGAGGATCGTCTTGTTGTCGACGCGGGGCGCGAGCGCAGTGATGTGTCGCTTGGCGGCGAGGTTGATGTCGATCCCGACGCAGACGTACTGATCCACGGTGCCCTGCGGCATCGCGTACTTCGCCGTGGCCTTCAGGGTGGTGTCGGGCGTGCACGAGAGCGGTTTGACGCCGTCGTCGGCCTTCGGGCTCGTGCAGGTCGCGGTGGAGGGCCTCGCGCCTCCGGCGATCCACTGGTCGAGCGTGGCGGTCTCCGCCGCGGTGAGGAGCGAGTTGGGAGAGGGCGGCATCGGCCTCGCGGCATCGTGGATGCGTCCGGCGGCGAGCTCGTAGACCTTCTTCCCGCTGCTCCCAGGTCCGGCCTTCTGCAGGTCTTCGTACGTCACGAGCGGAGCGCTCGCGCCGTAGCGCGTATCGCTCGCGTGGCAGGTCTGGCAGCGGCTCTTCAGAACCTTGTCGACGTCGCAGGGGAGCCCCGTCGCCGTCGTCTCGACCGCGCCTGGGGCGTCGCCTCTCGCGCCGACCTCGCCAGGCGGGTGAGCGCCGCTGCCGGTCACGGGATCGTTGGACGTCGCGTCCGACGAGGTCTCCGCAGTGCAGGCCGCGACCGCGCTCACGGCGAAGAAGCCCATCGCGACGGTCCAGTGAAGCGGCCTTGTTTTCATGGCGAGACCTGGTGCACGGCCCGCGCCACGCAGGTCCAACCTGCTAACGAGCTCGAGCGTGACCCCTCGAGATAGAGAAACGCGGTTGTGTCAATGATGGCGCGCCTGCTCTCACCGACGTTTCGTGGATCCGATGCGTTCCATGCGGGCCAACGCACTCCCCAGGCTCGGGGACGATCCGCGACCGTTGCCCCTCACCTTGGCAACACACTCACGCTGTCGAGGTGGCGCGACGTACGATTCGCACGGCGCGCCGGCGGCCCCGAAAAGACAGGCCGTCCACCGCCTCGCCGACACGGGCCTCGTGCGCGTCGAGCAAGGGGGGAAAACCTCTCGCCGCCAAGCGCGCGAGCAAGGAACGCCTCCAAGCCATCGCCCAGATGGCCACCGACTACGCCGACCGCGGGGCCCCCGCGAGGAGATGTTTTCGTTCGAAAACCCGCATTTTTACCGCGCTCGCTGGGCCCACGGACAACCGCCTCTACACCCTGGAGACGAGCTGATGGTTCGAGCTCACGGGTGAGCGCCCCTCCCGCCCCCGGTCTTCAGCGACGAGCAGCGTCAGGAGTTGTACCGCCAGATCGGGGCGCGCCTCGTCGACGATCGTGAGGCCGCGCGCTTCTATCTCGACGCACTGTCCTCGCTCCTCGATATGCTCCGTGCGTTCGTGCTCATGGGCGGGTCGAGCGCGCGTCAGTTCGCGCGCGCGTCTTTGGTTGACAGGATCCATCCCGACCAGGCAACGATCACAATCGCTGTTCAGCGAAGGAGACATCATGGCGGCCAAGAAGAAGAAGTCTGGATCGAAGCCCGCGGCGAAGAAGCCGGCGGCGAAGAAGGCGGCACCGGCGAAGAAGCCGGCGGCGAAGAAGGCGGCACCGGCGAAGAAGCCGGCGGCGAAGAAGGCCC
>JANXVA010000428.1 GCA_025351875.1 Myxococcales bacterium
ATCGGTCGCGGCGGCATGGGGGCGGTCTACGAGGTCGAGCACCTCCACACCGGTCAGCACCTCGCGCTGAAGGTCCTCCTCCAGACGTCACGCGGCGTGACGGAGGCGGTCGAGCGCTTCAAGCGCGAGGCGCGTGCCTCGTCGCAGATCAAGAGCGAGCACGTCGTCCGCGTCACGGACGCGGACGTGGCGCCCGAGCTCGAAGGAGCGCCGTTCCTCGTGATGGAGCTCCTGGAAGGGTCCGACCTCGACAAGCTCGCCGACACGCCGTCCGTCTCCGACGTGCTCACGTGGCTCCGGCAGATCGCGCGCGCGCTGGACAAGGCCCACGCGCTCGGCATCGTCCACCGCGACCTCAAGCCGGAGAACCTCTTCCTCGCGACGCGCGACGACGGGACACCGCTCGTGAAGATCCTCGACTTCGGCCTCGCGAAGTTCGTCGCCGACGACGCGTCGAGCACGCGCTCGGGACAGGTCCTCGGAACGCCGCTCTACATGTCCCCCGAGCAAGCCGACTCGCAAGGCACGCCCATCACGTCGCAGTCGGATCTCTTCTCGCTCGGCCTCATCGCGTTCCGACTGCTCGTCGGACGCGATTATTGGGGTACGGGCAGCATCAAGGAGGTGATCACGCGCGTCCTCGTCTCACCGATGGTGCCCGCGTCGAAGCGTGGCTCGACGCTCGGTACGGAGTTCGATGCCTGGTTCGCGCGCGCATGTGCGCGCGACGCCGCCGAGCGATTCACCTCGGCCCACGAGCAGGTCGAGGCGCTCGCTGCGGCGCTGGAGCTGCCGACCATCTCGCGGCCGGGCGACTCCGACGCGCGGAGGGCGCCGAGGATCGCCGCAGCCACGACGCTCGAGGCGGCCCCGACGCTCGATGCCTCGGTAACCTCGGCGACGCGCGCACGCATGCCCGCGCGCGGTCGGGCGCCGATCGTGGCGGGGATGGTGTTTGCGTCGGTCGCAGGCGTCGGGTTGTGGCTCGGGACGCGGAGCTCCACGCCACCGGGCCGGGAGACGCCCACGGTGGAGGCGCACGCGGTCGCGAGCGCGGCGCCGGCGCCTCCGGCCTCCGTCAGCGTCCCCGATCATCCCTCGGCATCGGCACCGCCGTCTCCGACCGCGTCCGCGCCGAGCTCGGCACCGTCCGGGAGTGCACCGACGGATCCTCGCCCACCTACCGCGACCACGACGAGGCCCGCCGCTCGCACGCCGGCGCGCCCATCGAGCTCCGTGAGCCCGAGCCGCGCGCCGGTCGATCCGCTCGCGGGCCAGGAGTACTGGGGAGCGTGGCCAGGGGCTGGAACAAGACGCTCGCGTTGCCCGCTGCGGTGCTCGCGTCGGCGTTCACGCTCGTGAGCGCCGAGGCGTGCGGCTCGTCGGGAGACGTCGAGGCACACGCCGACGCGGCGAGCGATGCGCCGGTCGGTGACGACGGCGAAGCCGCCGCGCAGACCACGCCGTTCACCGACGTCGCGATGCGCGCCGCGGCGCAGGCGTACAACGCGAAGTACTGCGCCGCCTTTGCGACGTGGGATCCTCACTACTTTCGCTTCACGTTCGGCCTCACCAGCGACGCCGCGATGGCGACCTGCATGGCCGCGGGTGGGCTCGTCGCGATCGCCACCGACGAGGCGCGATCGGGGACCGAGGCAGATCCCGGTGCCCCCTACGCGCAACGGCGGTTCCTCGACGACGTCCGCGCTCCTTACGCCCATGGTTCCGAGCTGACCCCGGACACGCTTCGCGCATGCGCGGACGCTCTCGACCTCTCGTCGCCGCGCGCGTGGGTGACGTTCTTCCGCGAGCGAATCGTCCCCGACGCCTGCGTGCCGGCATTCTATGGCTCCCTCGCCGACGACATGCCTTGTGGTGGCTGGAACCAGTGCATCAGCGGTCGATGCCTCCAGGAGAGCAACGTCGCGGCAGGCTCGTGCGGTCGGTGCGTCCGTCAGCAGGTCGACAAATGCAGCGTCGATGCTTGCGGGCCGGGGTCGACCTGCCGCGCCACGACCGCGGACACGATGAGCTGTACGCAGTTCGCCGATGTCGGCGAAACTTGCACGCCGAACACGCCAGGCCGCTCGACACTCCGCTCGACGCCTCGCCCCTGTCACGACGATCTCATCTGCACGACAACAGGCACCTGCGCTACGCCACCTGCGGGAGACGCTTGCGACCCGAGCGTCGGCTGCAGCTTCGTGCCCTACCTGCGCTACTGCAATGCGGCGACGAGCAGGTGCGAGCCGATCGCCTTCGCAAACGTGGGCCAGCCTTGCGGGCCGATACAGAGCGCGACCGGTGGCTTCATCCCGTGTTCCTACGGCAGCACGTGCACGCAGGTCGATCCTCCAGCCGGCGTGGGCGCCGACAGCGCGGCGCCCCCCTCGCCTTACTACCGATGTGTGCCCCTCCTCGAAGACGGACAGGCCTGCGTCGGAAGCGTCGACCACGACAGTCCGTGCAAGAGCCCGGGAAGTCGCTGCTTCCAGGACACCTGTCAGAAGAACGGACCGGCAGAATGCACCGCGCCGGCGGTGTTGCCGTGAACCGCACGTTGATGACGCGTGGAGCGGGGCTCGCGGTCCTCGCCGCGCTCCTCGTCGGAGGATGTCGGAGCATCGTCGGGATCGACGGCGACCCTCCCATGAATCTCGTGGCGGAGGCCGGGGCGCCTCCTCGCAGCTGCGGCGCGTCCTTTGCGAACGCGGACTGCGCGAGCTGCATGAGCTCCTCGTGTTGCGACGAAGGCGCGCGATGTGCAGGCGTGACAGGGTGCACGGACTTCGTCGGCTGCGTCGCTGCGTGCGCCCTCGACGCCGCGTGCACTGCGTCCTGCCGTGTACGCTTCCCGACCGGGTACGGCGCGGAGGCAGCGGCGCTCGAGAG
>JANXVA010000431.1 GCA_025351875.1 Myxococcales bacterium
CTCCGCTCCCGTCGCCGCCGCCGCTCCCGATGTCGGACCCCGCGCTCGACGAGCCACCACCACCAACAGACCCGCCCGCTGAGCCGCCCGCGCCCGGGTTGCCCGTGATGTCGCTACCCGGCCCGGCGCCAGTAGGGCCGGAACCAACGGGAGCATCCTTGCCGCTATGGAACAGCGCGTTCGCTGTGATGAGCGCTGCCGTTCCGCCCGCACCGAACCCCGCGCCGATGAGCGTGTTCTTCAGCGCCGAGTCGCGGTTGTCTGAGGCAATGCCCTTGGCCGTCGCGTTCGCCGCCTCGGCCTGCGCTTGGCCCGCCTCGATGCCGACCTTGTGACCCTGCGCATCAAGCTGCGCCTTGTTCACGGCGATCTCGTTCGCCGTCATGCCGAGCGTCATGTATGCCCTGCATGAGTCCCGTCCTTCCGCGTCGCGAGGTTCGGGCGCATCGTCCGTGGCATGAGTGAGGCAGAGACAGCGGCGAAGTGGGCGGAGCGGGTGCGGGTGTGGCGAGCGAGCGGAGCCAGCGCTGCAACGTTCGTGGCGGGTCAGGGATTCGCGGCGTCTACGCTGCGATGGTGGGACAGCAAGCTGACGCAAGCGGCGAAGCCGCGCGTGGCCATGGCGCGCGTGGTCCGAAGAGCTGCGGGAAGGCCCGAGGCGGCCGAGGTCGCCGCGACGAGCAGCGGCGCGACGCCGAGCGCGAGCGCGCTCACCCTCGAGGTCGACGGCGCTCGGATCGTGGTGCGCCGCGGCTTCGATGCCGAGCTGCTCCGTCAGCTCGTTCAGGCGATCGGTGGCGCGCGATGATCCCGTCGGGCGTGGAGGTGTTCGTGGCGCTTGCACCCGTGGACATGCGCTGCTCCTTCGACCGGCTCTCGGGCGTTGCGAAGGAGCAGATCGGGTACGAGGCGCGCAGCGGCGCGCTGTTCGTCTTCTACGGTCGTCGTCGCGACGCGCTGAAGATTTTGTTCTTCGACGGCAGCGGCATGTGCATTTTCTACAAGCGCTTGGACCGTGGCACGCTCTCCTTGCCGAGGCCGGTGGCTGAAGGCGCTCAGTACGTCGTCATCGACGAGGCGTCCCTTCAGGGACTTCTCGATGGCGTCAATGTCGAGGTGGCGCCGGAGGAGCGGCCGCGGCGCCCGAAGGTGCACTGAAGACATCGCACAAGGTGCGATCGAAGTGAGTGCATTATGCACGCGTGCGTCGACAGTGCTCGCGTGAGCGACTAGAAACGGCTTCGTGCTTGGACGCAGACCCGCGCAGACCTCGGAGCTCGATGCGGCCCTCGCGCGCGTCGACGAGCTCGGGACGACGCTCTCCACGACGGAAGCGAAGCTCGGTGCGACGAAGGCTGCGCTGGCGAAGGTGACCCAGGAGCGAAACGCGCTCCGCCGCGTCTACCAGCTTTTGCTCGAGCAGCACGAGCTGCTGCGTCGCCGCATCTACGTGGCAAGCGCCGAGCGGATCGACGTGACCCAGCTGGAGCTCGAATTCAAGAAGAACGCCGAGGCGCTCACCGAAGTTGGCTCCGCGCTTGCCGATGCCGACGCGGCAGACCTCACCGCCTCCAGCGATGCGCCGGCCGAACCGCCTCCGCCTCCGGCAGCCAAGCTGCCGCGCGCGAAGTCGACGGGACGTCGCAACCTCGCCGTCGAAGACTTGCCCGAAGACCGCATCGAGCTCTTGGATCCCGAGCGCGAGGGGACGTCGGAACGCCTCTTCTTCGAGGAGAGCTTCCGTCTCGGCTACCGCCGAGCCGGCGCCGTACGCCTCGTCGTGGCGCGCGCCGTGTACAAGGACGGCGAGACGCAGGAGATCACGACCGTAGACAAGCCGAAGGAGATCCTGGAGCGCGGGCTGCTCGCGCCGTCGATGATCGCCCACCTGCTGGTGAGTAAGTACCGCTTCGGGATCCCGTTCCACCGGCTGGCCGAGATGTTTCGCGCGGAGGGCATCAGGCTCGACGACGGACTGATGTGCCGCTACGCCGAGCACTTCGGCGCGACGCTGGGCTGCATCGTCCTTGCGATGGCGAAGGAGGCGAAGGAGACGGCCTTCTGCCTGTCGACCGACGCCACCGGGGTCTGCATCCAGCCGTTGCCACGTACCGACGGCAAGCGTCAGGCATGCGCCAAGGGTCACTTTTTCGTGGTCCTCGCGGACCAGGACCACATCTTCTTCGAGTACCAGCCCAAGCACACGAGCGCCGCGGTATGCGGCATGTTTCGTGGCTTCTCGGGCTACATCCAGGCTGATGCCTCGGCGGTCTACGACGCGCTCTACCGCGGCGAGGCGCGCACGGCGCCTGCGGAGGTGCCGCCCAAAGAGGTGGGCTGCTGGGCCCATGCGAGGCGGCGCTTCTTTGAAGCGGCCGTCGTCGCCAAGGATGCCGCGGCGCGAGAGGGGCTCCTGCGAATGCACGTGCTCTTCGAGCTCGAGGAACAATGGCAAGGACTTGCCCCTGCCCAGCGGCATGCAAGGCGCCAGCTCCGCTCGCGTCGACTCGTCGACGACTTCTTCGCGTGGGCCAAGGCGCAGTACGCGCGTGTCAAAGACGCGCGCGGCCTCGTCGCCACCGCGTTCGGCTACGCCGTCAGGCAGGAGCCCGGGCTCCGCAGCTTTCTCGACGACGGCCGGCTGCCCATGACGAACAACCATTCCGAGCGCGCCTTGCGCTTCATCTGCGGGGGCAGGAAGGCCTGGCTCTTCTTCGGCTCCGATGACCACGCGGTCGCCGCCGCGAACCTCTTCTCGCTCATCGCCTCCTGCAAGCTGCACGACATCGACGCCGAGACCTACCTCGCCGAGATCATCAACGTCCTGCCCTACTGGCCGCGCGAGCGCTACCTCGAGCTCGCACCCAAGTACTGGCGCGCGACGCGTGCGCGGCTCCGTCCCAACGAGCTCGCCCGAGAGATCGGCCCCGTCGCCGTCCCGCCGCGCGAAGCGAGCGCGACCGAGTAGCTGACGTCGGGCGGCGTGAACTCCCACGTCGACGAGTCTGCGTCACGCTGCGATCGCCGTCGAGAACGGCGCTCGTGCAGTGCGTACACGAGAGGAGCGTTCATGAAAACGAAGAAATGTGAAGCTGCAGCACCGCCCGACAGCGACGAGCCGCCGATTC
>JANXVA010000437.1 GCA_025351875.1 Myxococcales bacterium
GTCTCGAGCATCGTCGCCATCTTCGCGGCCGACTACATCGTCACGTCGATCATGACCGACATCTGAGCGACCGCGCGCTCGTCGACAGCTCTACTTCGAGAGCCGTTACTTCGAGAGCGCCAGCATCCGCTCGATGGGGACCAGCGCGGCGGTCATCAGCGCCGGATCCATCTCGAGGCGTGGCTCGAGGTCGCGCAGCGACAGGTACACCTTCTCGATGGTGTTCTTCTTCATGTGCGGGCACTCGTTGCACGCACAGTTGGCCTCGGGCGGCGCAGGGATGAACTCCTTGTCGGGCGACGCCTTCTTCATCGAGTGCAGGATGCCCGGCTCGGTCGCGACGATGAACTCGCGCTTGTCGCTCTTCGTCGCAAAGTTCAGGATGCCCGTCGTCGACCCGACGTAGTCCGCCATCCTCAAGATCACGTCATCGCACTCGGGATGCGCCAGCAGGAGCGCGCCCGGATGACGCTCCTTCAGGCCGACGATCTTCCGCTCGCTGAAGGTGTCGTGCACGATGCACGTGCCCGGCCACAAGTGCATGGTGCGGCCGAGCTTCTTGTTCAGATAGCCGCCCAGGTTCTTGTCCGGTGCGAACAGGATCGTCGTCTCCGTCGGGATCGACGACACGATCTTCTCCGCGTTCGACGACGTCACGATGTAGTCCGAGATCGCCTTCACCGCGGCCGAGCAGTTGATGTAGCTGACGAGCACCGAGCCCGGGTAACGGGCCTTCCACGCGGCGACCTTCTCGGCGGGTGCACCGGACGCGAGCGAGCACCCTGCCTCCATGTCCGGAACCACGACGATGCGCTGCGGATTCAGGATCTTCGCCGTCTCGGCCATGAAGTGCACGCCGGCGAAGCAGATGACGTCGGCGGTCGTAGTCTCCGCCGCCTGCGCCAGCTGGAGCGAGTCGCCGATGAAGTCGGCGACGTCCTGGACCTCGTCGTCCTGGTAGTAGTGCGCGAGGATGACCGCGTTCTTCTCCTTCTTCAGGCGCCCGATCTCCTCCTCGAGGTCGAGCGAAGAGTCGATCGGTCGGCCCGGAGAAGCGCGCCCGGCGATGGGGAGCGAGCGAGACATCATGCGTTGAACGTAGGGCCGACGCGACCGCGGGTAAAGCGTGCTTCAGTTCCCGCGCAGGAGCTTGCCGGCCAGCGCGGGACCGAGGGAATCGTGCATCATTCCGGAGACCACCGCCTCGACGGCCGTGCGCTGTGCGTCGTCGGCGTAGACGAACTGGATGCCCATTCCGGCGGGCTTCTCCTCGGTCCCGTCGGCCTCGAGGATGACCCACTTCACGATGCCCTTGAGCTCGAGCTCGACCGCCTCGGGCAACGACAGCACGAACATGAACTCCGTGCCGATCTCGAGCGGGCGCGTCGTCCGGATGAACGTCCCGCCCTTCGAGATGTTCTTCGTGTAGTCGGCAAAGAACGTGTTGATGCGCTTGTACTCGACGCGAAGCGTGATCGGCGCGCGGGTCTCGCCGCGCTTGTCGTCGTCCGTCGCTTCCGTCATCCGCCGCAGGATACCTGATAGATTGTCGGCATGTGGAACGTGTTGAGCGCACGTCTCGGGCGTTTGCAGAAGGGCCTGACGGCGAGGGCCGCGGACCTCCGCGAGATCCCCGAGCGCGTGCGGACGACCGTTCAGCTGAGCCAGCAGACCGGCATGCTCTGGTCGCTCACCACGCCCGGCGTGATGGCGCTCCTCCGCGTTCTCGCAGGCGGCTCGCAGAATCCGTCGCAGCTCTATCGCGTCTACGCGAAGAACGCGCCGAGCAAGCCTGCGCTTATCTGTCGCGGCCGCACCACGAGCTTCGCCGAGCTGGATGAGCGCATCGACCGGCTCTCCGGGGGCTTCGTTCGCCGCGGGCTCGGACCCAAAGCCAGCCTCGTTCTGATGATGCGAAACCGCCAGGAGTTCGTCGAGGTCGGTGCGGCCGCGGCGCGCGCCGGCGCTTCGTCGGTCGCGGTCTCGTGGCGCTCGACACCCACGGAGCTTGCCTACCTCGCGACGCACTCGGGTGCGCATGGCATCGTCATCGAGGTCGAGCTGCTGCCGACGCTCGAAGCGGCGAAGCACGAGCTGCCGCCTGAGCTCCTCGAGAACGTAGTCGTCGTGGGCGGCCCCGGTTCT
>JANXVA010000447.1 GCA_025351875.1 Myxococcales bacterium
GGTGACAACATCCAGATGACGATCGAGCTCATCACCCCCGTTGGTCTCGAGGAGCAGATGCGCTTCGCGATCCGCGAGGGTGGCCGCACCGTCGGTGCCGGCATCATCACCAAGGTCCTCGAGTAGCCTCGCCCCTCGCAATTCTTAAATCGCCCCTCTCCCTTGGGAGAGGGGTATGGGGTGAGGGATGTCCGAGCGGATCAACATCACGCTGGTCTGCTCGGAGTGCGAGGCGAGGAACTACAAGACCACGCGCAAGCAGTCGCAGCAGGGGCAACTCGAGCTCAAGAAGTACTGCGCGAGGTGCAAACGCCACACGGTCCACAAGGAAACGAAGTGACGGTGCGGTTGGCTCTCCAGACCGGGAATCAGCCGCCAGTTTTAGGGGTTTAGCTCAGTTGGTAGAGCAGCGGATTCCAAATCCGCAGGTCGTGGGTTCGAGCCCCCCAGCCCCTGCAAGACGCGTCTGGTAAGCAAGCGCACGGAGCGCAGCAAGCATGGCCACGGAAGAGGATCTCGAGAAACCCAAGACCGACGAGGAGGCCGCCGATGAGGCGGAAGAGTCCGAGGACACTTCGAAGCCGGCCGACGACGCGCGGGTCGAGGACAAGGCCGAGATCCGGACGAAGACGCAGGACGAGCTCGACGCGGAGGAGGCCGGCAAGGCCGACGACGCCGCGCGCGAGGCCGCCGCATCTCCACTCCAGCTCGGCTACACCCGCTTCGTCTACGCCGCGTACATGGGCGGCGCGATGCTCGTCGCGTTCCTCGTGGCGAAGGCCGGTCACATGGCGTGGTACCGCGCCGGCCAGTGGAAGCCCGAGCTCGGCGAGCCGCATGACGAGCTCGTGTACCTCGTCGCCAGCGTCATCGGCATCGCGGTCGCGCTCTACTACTGGCGCAAGCCGACCTCGCGCCAGTATGCGAACGAGGTCGCCGAGGAGCTGTCGAAGGTCACCTGGCCTAGCCGCAAGGAAGTCACCAACTCGACGGCGGTCGTCCTCTTCTACACCCTGTTCGCGACCGTGTTCTTCGCGCTCATGGATCAGTTCTGGAAGTACGTAACCGACAAGATTTACAGCTTCTGACCCTGCGCTGGTACGCATCTCGGGGCAGATGAGCGTGTGTGACGGGAGTTAGCCGTGGAGTCCGTAATGGCCAAGAAGTGGTACGTCATCCAGACCTACTCGGGATACGAGAACAAGGTCAAAGAGGCCCTTCTGCAGCGGGTCAAGGAGCACGGCAAAGACGCCGCGTTCGGCGAGGTGCTCATCCCGACCGAGACCGTCCAGGAGGCCCGCGCGGGCGGCAAGCAGCGCATCCGCCAGAAGACGAGCCTTCCCGGCTACATCTTCGTCGAGATGGAGATGACCGAGGAGGCCTGGCACCTCGTCAAGGACACCCCGAAGGTCACCGGCTTCATCGGCAACCAGCGTCCTCAGGAGGTTCGCCCCCAGGAGATCGAGGACCAGCGCCGCCGCGTCGTCGAGGGCGCGGTCAAGCCGAAGCCCCGCGTGAACTTCGATGTTGGCGACGAGATCCGCGTGATCGACGGCGCTTTCGCGAACTTCTCGGGCACGGTCGAGGAAGTGAAGCCCGACAAGCAGAAGCTCAAGGTGAAGGTCAGCATCTTCGGCCGCGCAACGCCGGTCGAGCTCGACTTCAGCCAGGTCGAGAAGCGCGCGTGATCTCGTGCAAGGGGGCTCCGCCCCCTTCCTGGTGGCCGCACCCCGAGAAAGCGCCTGCTTTTACGTGGCCGCCTAGCGAAATCTAGGCCAGCCGTAAATACACGTGGAGTTTCGTGAGAGATGCGCTAAGTAGCGCGTCCCGATTTCATTGGTTCACCTGCCCCGCAGGTCTGCGCACTACGACCCGTCGAAATCTGACGGAAAATCGTAGGAGCAAGCGAGCGATAGAGAAGCCATGGCGAAGAAGATCACCGGTCAGATCAAGCTGCAGCTCCCCGCCGGCAAGGCGAACCCGGCGCCGCCCGTCGGCCCCGCGCTCGGCCAGCACGGCGTGAACATCATGGGCTTCTGCAAGGAGTTCAACGCGAAGACCGCAGGCGGGGACATGATCATCCCCGTCGTCATCACGGTCTACGCCGACCGCTCCTTCACGTTCATCCTGAAGACGCCGCCTGTCAGCGTGCTCCTCAAGAAGTTTGCGGGCCTGCCCACCGGCAAGAAGCCCGGCGCCGGCTCCAAGGAGCCGAACAAGGTCAAGGTCGGCAAGGTCACCGAGAAGCAGGTCCGCGAGCTCGCCGCGATGAAGATGCAGGACATGAACTGCACGGACATCGAGGCGGCCATGAAGACCGTTCGCGGTACCGCCCGCTCGATGGGAATCGACGTCAGTTCCTGACGTCCCTTTGTCAGGTTCGAGGGGCTCCGCCCCTCTGACCCGAGATTCAGGGAAGAAGTTTTTGCCTCGCGAATGGTTCGCGAGGTGTGTGTAGAGAGAGACCTCAGAACCACCGTCCCGCGGATGCGGGGCCAAGCGGTGGGAGGCCCGACGAGTCTTCGCAGCACGAAGTCGAGAAAGGCCGAAAAGGAGGAAGATGCCGAAGTTGTCCAAGAACCGCACGAAGGTCGACGAAACAGTCGACGGTTCGCGCAAATACACGGTCGAAGAGGCGTGCGCCCTCGTCAAGAAGGCGAAGTTCGCCAAGTTCGACGAAACGGTCGACATCGCGGTACGTCTGGGCGTGAATCCTAAGCACGCCGATCAGATGGTTCGTGGTGCGCTCGTTCTCCCGCACGGCACCGGTCAAACGGTTCGTGTCCTCGTCTTCGCCAAGGGCGAGAAGGAAGCGGAGGCCAAGGCGGCCGGCGCTGACTTCGCCGGCAGCGACGACATGGTCGCGAAGGTGTCGGAAGGCTTCATGGACTTCGATCGCGTCATCGCGACGCCCGACATGATGGGCGCCGTCGGTAAGCTCGGTCGCATCCTCGGCCCGCGCGGCCTCATGCCGAACCCCAAGGTCGGCACGGTCACGTTCGACATCAAGAACGCGGTCATGGAAGCCAAGGGCGGCAAGATC
>JANXVA010000469.1 GCA_025351875.1 Myxococcales bacterium
TCACGAGGCGCTGCGCGATGAGGCCTCGAATGTAGTTCGTGTAGACCGAGACGAGCCCGACGACGGTCGGCGCGAGCCGGTGCGAGTACTCGATCTCCGCCGAGTAGACGTCCTCCGGCTGGAGCTTGTCGTTTCGCTGCTGCCCGGTCGAGGCGATGAAGAAGAGCTCGTAGACGCTCGGCGCGCGGAAGGCCTTCGCGCCCATGATCTTGAGGTTGCCACCCTCGTACGGCTTGATGATGAGCGCGAGTCGGGGGTTCACGGCCGGGAAGAGCTCGAATTTCGGAAGGTTCGAGTAGTAGTCGATGCGCGCTCCCGCGGAGACCTTGAAGGCCTTCACGGGCGAGATGTCGGCGTTGAGGTAGCCGGCGCCGACGGTGAACGGATCGTTCCGGCCGGGCTTGCCATTGTCATCGAGGAGGTAGGCGCCGGCGTCGTTGCTGCCGAGCTGCCGCGTGACGAAGTGCTCGATGACCTCACCACCTGCCGTGAGGCGAAGCTTCTCGCTCGGCGTGTAGACGAACCGCTGCTCGAGGCCGCCCCAACGACCGCGGTACGTGTCGTGCGAGGGCCCCTGGTCGGCGGGCTGGTACGGCGAGAGGCCGTCGAAGTCGTACATGTTCATGTGCGCGCGGCTGAGCGACTGGAGCCCCTTCGTCACCTGGGGCTCGAGGCGCGCCTCGACCATGCCGCGCGTGTCGCCGAAGCGTTGCCGCTGGTCGTTGAAGATGGTGTCGTACTCCGCCGTCGGCAGGTACTTGCGGCGCGACTGGAGGAACCACTGAACCGTGAACGACTTGTACCAGAGGCGCCCCGTGAGCATGCCCGCCCACTGGCGATCGTTGCCGTAGGTGTGGCCGTCCGAGGCCTGGCCGGACGCGTCCTTCAGCGCCTTCGGGTCGGCCGGGTTGGAGCGGTACTCCGGGAAGTAGAAATCGCGACCCGATCCCTGGAGCCCCGAGACCGTCGCCCAGAAGCCTGACTCGGGCGAGAAGCGAACGACGGCCGTCGCGCGCCCCTTGTGGATGCCGTACTCGAACGTTCCGATCGCGGCCTCGCCGTGCGTCGGCTCGTTGCGCGAACGCGTCACGAGATTGATGACGCCGAAGAACGCGCTCGAGCCGTAGAGGACGGAGCCCGGACCTCGCACGACCTCGATACGGTCGATGTCGTCGATGTCTACGCGACCGTCCGTGCCGACGTAGGACGACCAGATGTAGTTGTCGTTCATCGGATGCCCGTCGAGGAGCACGAGCACGCGGTTGCCGTAATCGCCGGGTCGCGAGTATCCGCGGAAGCCGACCGTCGAGTAGCTCCTGTCGTCGGAGATGTAGAGGCCTCGGATGCCGCGAACGGCCTCCGAGATGGTCGGGTATCCCATCGCACGGAGCTCCTGCGACGAGATGATGGTGACGCTCGCGGGTGCGTCCTCGACCGACTCCGTGACGCGTGAGGCAGCGCTGACCTCTTCGACGAAGGACAGCTGCGCGTCGATCTTCGTCTCCTTCTTGAGAGCGACCTCGACGTCCTCGGCGAACGGGCGATAGCCCTGCTGCGTGATGCGGACCTGGTGCTTGCCGACGGGAACGGTGAGAACAGCGGGCGTGAAGCCGACGGCCTGACCGTCGACGGAGATGAGCGCATCGCGGACGTCGGAGCTGACCACGAGCGCGCCGGTCTGCGTCGAGAGGCGCGCGCGCACGGGCGTGATGTCGTTGGCCGGCACCTCGACGGTGACCTCCGACGTCTGGAAGCCATCCTTGACGAAGAAGAACGTGTGCCGGCCGGGCGGCACCGCCGCGGTACACGGGACCGCGCAGACCGAGGGCGTCGTCTCGTCGTCCACCTTCACCTGCGCACCGACCTCGCCTTCGAGGCGGACGACGCCAAGGATCTGCTTCAATTTCAGCTGGACCTTCGTCTCCTGTCCGACCTTCAGCTCGACGAGCTGCGACTCGGCGGCCTCGTAGCCTGGCTTCTCGACGATGACCTTGCGCTTGCCTTCGGGGAGGCCGAGGGTCCGAGGCGCTTCGCCGCGCGGGCCGAGGTCCTTGCGATCGAGGTAGATCGTCGCGCCCTTCGGCTCCGTCTCGACCTTCAGGATCGCGACGAACGGCGTGATGCGCACGAGGGCGTCATCGACGCGCTTTCGAGCCGCGGGCACGGTCTCGCCTTCGAGCGCCTGGACGTAGTAGCGATACGCGTCCGGCGCGCGCCGCAGCTGCTCGTAGGTGCGGGCGATGTTGAAGAGCACGTTGCGGTTCGCAACGAGCCGGTTCGACATCAAGAAGTGCTCGAGCGCCCCCTTGAAGTCGTTCTGCTCGTAGCGCTCGGCGCCGAGCTGGAACTGGAGGTCGGCTTCATCTGCGCCGTCGTCGGCGCGGCCGATGTTGCCCCACAGCATCGTCACGACGACGAGTGCGAACGGGAGGACCTTCCGGAAGAGTCGTTCAGTGAACATTCAACCCCTGCAGGCGACACCGGGCTCGACACAGCTGTGCCGGCGACACACTGCCGCGCCAAACCTCCCTCATATAGGAGGCGCCCTCATGCTGCGATGAAAATGATTGCCGTCGACATCGAACGAATTCGATTGATGACGTCGACGCGTGAGACGCAACGCGTCACGCGCCAGCCCACGCGCATCAGCGCTCCATTCTGATCTCGCTCTCGGGCGTTCGCAGCGGTGCGGGCTTCGCGGTGGGCTGGCTCGGCGGCGGGACGGGGACTCCGCGTGGGGCGCCGCGAGGCTGTCCCGGCGTCGAGGGCTGGTGGCTCGAAGGAGCGGCGCCATTCGTCGTCGAGCTCGGCGAAGAAGAACCCTCCTGCGCCGACGTATCGGAGGGGACGGACGCCCAGCCGCTGCCTGCCGAGGCGCTCGTCGGCGCCGCGGTGCCCGTCGGCGGCGCGCTGCCACCGCCGAGGATCGCCGCCAGCCCGGCAGCTATTCCGCCGAGCAAAACGAGCCCGGCGATGACCCAAACCACGACGCTGGGCTTGCTCTGGGCCGGCGGCGCCGTGGCGACCTCCGCGACCTGGGGGGCGCTGGTCGGCGGGTGTTCGCGAGGCGCCGGAAGGGCGCCCGGCGGCATCGAGTCGAGGTCGGCGATCGTCGACAGGCCGCCCGCCGACCGCGCGATGTCCGCGGCCCGCTCCACGATCGCCCGCGCCCGCTTCGGCGCGTAAGGAAGGAGCGCAATCGCGAGGTCTGCGGCGTTCTGGTAGCGGTCCGCGGCTTCCTTCGCGAGACACCTGTCGATGATCGCCTCCACCTCCGGCGGCGCGTCAGACCGGAGCGCCGTGAGCCTCTGGTGTGGTTCGTGGAGAATCTGCGAGATGAGCTGCGTCACGTCGGTCGCGGTAAACGGCGTTTGCCCGCTGATCAGCTCGAAGAGGACGACGCCGAGCGACCAGATGTCGGCACGCCCGTCGACGTCCTTCGTCGAGCGCAGCTGATCGGGGCTCATGTAATGCGGCGACCCCATGATCTGCGTCGTCTGGCTCGCGGCCTGGTCGGTCTCGAGCGAGCCGACCGTCGCCTTGGAGATCCCGAAGTCGAGCAGCTTGATCTGCTTCATCGCGCCCGCGCCCTGCGCCAGAAAGAGGTTCTCCGGCTTGATGTCGCGGTGCACGATTCCCTTCGCGTGCGCCTCCGTCAGCCCCTCGCACGCCTGGATGATGTACTCGAGCGCCTCGGAGACCTCGAGCCGGCGGCGCACTTCGAGGATGGTCGCGAGATCGC
>JANXVA010000489.1 GCA_025351875.1 Myxococcales bacterium
CTCCGCGTCGCCCCCGCGGCTGCGGTCCGCGAGGCGCACGGCCTCCGTGGCGAACCCGCGCACGCGCGCGAAGTCGCCAGCATCGAAGGCCTCTCGAGCCTGGACCAGGGGCGTGATGCGCGGGTTCATCGGTGTCCGGAAAGTGGACACTCTCCGGCTCACGGCGTCAAAAGGATCACGAAACGTCAGGGCTTTCGGCCGTTCTTGACCACCCAGCGAAACCGGCAGGCACCGCGGGCGTATCCTGGAAGCGTCGATGAACAAGCGACTCCTCATCCTCTCGAGCGTGGGCATCGCCAGCATCGCGTGCGCCACCGCCGCCGTGAGCCGCGTGGGCGTCGAGTCGAACGCAGAGGCATCGCCCGTGTCGGTCTCGAACGCTGCACCGCCCGGCAGGACGGAAGCGACCGCCGTGCCTGTCCTCGTCGAGCTCTTCACCTCCGAGGGGTGCTCGAGCTGCCCGTCAGCCGACAACGTCCTTGCCGCCCTCGAGCGCACGCAGTCGGTGGCCGGCGCGCGCATCGTGCCGCTCGCGCTCCATGTCGACTACTGGGACGGCATCGGTTGGCCTGATCCGTTCTCGAGCGCAGACGCGACGCAGCGACAGCGCAACTACGCGCCGCTCGGCTCGGGGTCGTACACCCCGCAGGCCGTCATCGACGGACGCTCCGAGATGATCGGCAGCCGCAAGGGACTGGTGGAACAGGCGATCGGAGAAGCGGCGAAGCGTCCGCACGGCACGATCGGCGTCGACGTTGCGGCTCGCGCGAATGCCGCCGCGCCGGTGGCCGTCACCCTGAAGATCGGCGCGTTGCCGTCGGGCGCCGCGCTGGACGCCGAGGTGCTCGTCGCGCTCACGCAGAACGCCGTGCGAGTCGCGGTGCTCCGCGGAGAGAACGCCGGAAAGACCCTGGAGCACACCGCGGTGACCCGCCAGCTCATCGTCGCTGGCAAGGCGCCCGCGGGGGGAGGCGAGCTGAAGGCCTCGTTCGATTTGCCGAAGGGCGTCGCCGCGAAGGAGCTCCGCATCGTCGCGTTCGTGCAGGAGCGTGCGAGCCGGAAGGTGCTCGGCACCGCTACGCGCGACGTCGAAGCGCCGTAGGTCGCGTGCGAGGCGAAGCTCGCCCGAGCTTCTGCTATCGTGTCGGCCGTGTCCGAGGCCTCTGCCGCGCCGCTCCTCGAAATCGAAGACCTGAGGGTCGACGTCGACGGCGTACCCGCGTGTGACGGCCTCACGCTGCAGACGCGCGGCCAGCGCGTGCTCGTCCTCGGTGCGCCGCGCGTGGTCTTCGAGGCCACCTGCGGTCTCCGCCCCGTCATGCGTGGCCGCTTGCATGTCCGTGGTCTCGCCGCGGAGGCCGCCGTTCGCGGCGCGATCCTCGCGGGAGCTCCTCTCGATCCCGCGCTGCCGCCGAAGTGGACGGCGCTCGAGTACATCACCTGGAGCGCACGCCTCGCCGGTCGGTCTTCGCGCGATGCACGCAGGCTCGCCAAGGAGGCCGTCGCGCTCGTCGCGCTCGGGCCGGTCGCCGGCTCCACGTTCGAGCGCATGCCGCCTCATGCCCGCCGTGGCGTGGTCCTCGCTGCTGCGCTCGCGACCGGCGCTTCCGCGATCGTGCTCGAGGACCCGCTCGCGGGGCTACCCGAGGAGATCGCACAGACCTTGGCGAAGATCATCGTGGAGGCCCTCGCCGAGCGCACGTGGGTCGTGTTCGGCGCGCGCCTCTCGCTCACGTCACCGCTGGCGATGAGGGCGGACGAGGCGCTGATGGTTTCCTCTTCACGGCTCGATGCGCAGGGGCCTCCTGCGGAGATCGCCGCGCAAGGTCGCCGCTACGTCGCGCGCATCCACAGCAACGGGCCCCTCGAGGCGCTCGGCGCGCGTCTCTCCGAGCTCGGTGCGACGATGAACATCCAGGGCGCCCAGGTCCTGCTCGACCTCGGCTCCTCGATGACGACCGCCGAGCTTCTCGGGCTCTGCGCCGAGCTCGACGCCACCGTGGTCGAGATGGTCCCCGTCGCCCGCGCACTGACCTGAACGCCTGGCGCGTGATAGCGTGCCGGCGATGGAAAAGGACGACCGTGACCGCATGTCCGAAACCAAGCGAAGCGATCTGGTCGGGCGCTCGCAGCTCGGCGGCGGCCGGCTCGGGACCTACACCGTGCTCGGTGCGGTGTGCGGGATCGTGCCGCTACCCTGGATCCCGGACGCCACGGTTCGCCGCGTGCGGGGCGCGCTCGTTCACGACCTGACCTCGCGACATGGCCTCTCGCTCACGCACGAGGCGCGCACGATCCTCGTCGAGCCGAACGGTACCGAAGGCCCGCGAGGCTTCCTGAAGCAGGGCGCGACGTTCGCGATCTCTCGCGTGCTCGGCCGTGTAGGCCCGTTCGCGTTCATCCCGCCGGTCCGCTCGGCCCTCGGCACGTACGTGCTCGGCCATCTCCTCCAGCGCTACCTCGAGACGGCTCGCACGGTTCGCGCGGTGCGCATCGATGTCGAGGAGGCGCGCCGCGTGCGCCGCGCGATCGATCAGGCGCTCATCTACGCGCTCACCACGGAGGCCAACGGCTCTCGCGAGGATCCGCCGTTCGCCCCCGAGGATCTTCGCAACAACGGCGAGCAGATCGTCGACGGCGTCCTCATCTCCATCGCGAGCATGCCGGGTTGGCTCGTCCGTCGCCTCGACGCGGCGTTCGACGAGGTGCTCTCCACCGTCCGCGCATGAGCGACCCCCGCAGCGCCATCCGCAAGGCTCGTCGCCTCGTCGTCAAGATCGGGTCGAGCTCGCTCGCCCGCGACGGCGGCGCCTACGCACGGCTCGCCCTCGCGGTGCGCGCGCTCGTAGACGCCGGCAAGCAGGTGGTCATCGTCTCGAGCGGTGCGATCGCGCTGGGCACCAAGAAGCTCGGCTACCGCGCACGCCCGAAGGAGATGGCGCGCCTCCAGGCGGCCGCAGCCGCCGGCCAGAGTTTGCTCATGCGCGCCTACGAGGAGGCGTTCGCGCACGAAGGCCTCGCGGTTGCGCAGGTGCTGCTCACGCATGCCGATCTCGCGGATCGAATACGCGCGAACAACGCTCGCGCCGCGCTGTCCGCACTGCTCGAGGCGCGAGCGGTTCCCGTGCTCAACGAGAACGACTCGGTCGCCGTGGAGGAGATCAAGTTCGGCGACAACGACGAGCTCTCCGCGATGGTGACGCCGCTCGTCGACGCCGAGGTCCTCGTCCTCCTTTCGGACGTCGACGGTCTCCTCGATGCAAAGGGCAAGCGCGTCCCCGTCGTTCGCGACGTGGTGACCGAGGCGCTGCCGCTCGTTCGCGCGAAGAAGAGCGACGTCGGCACGGGCGGCATGGCGAGCAAGATCGAGGCGGCTCGTCGGGCGACGCTCGCCGGCGCGCACGTCGTCATCGCCGATGCTCGCAAGCCGGACGTGCTCACGCGCATCTTCGCCGGCGAGGACGAGGGTACCGTGTTCGTCGCAGCCGCTCAGCGCCTCACGGCGAAGAAGCACTGGATCGCGTTCACGCTGCGCCCCCGTGGCGACGTGTGGCTCGACGCAGGCGCGTCCGCGGCGGTGCGCGGCAAGGGCAAGAGCGTCCTTGCGGTCGGCGTGTCGGGTGTGCGCGGCGACTTCCGCGCAGGCGACTCGGTCCGCGTGCTGGCCCCGACCGGCGAAGAGCTAGGCCGCGGCCTCGCCCGCTGCTCGTCTGTCGAGGCCGTCGTCATCGCCGGCAAACCCACGAAGACCACCAAGGACCAACCCGTCTTGATCCACCGCGACGACCTTGTCGTCTGGTGACCGACGACCGAGTTTCACACGGAGGCTCGGACTCCGAGTCGTGTGATCTCGGGATCGCGGCGGCGCTAGGGCGTAGCGGGAGGGCCTTCGGGGGCGCCGCGTTCGCTCGGCGGCTTGTTCAAACCGAACGGGGGCTTGTCGCGGCTGATCGTCGCGGAGGCCTGCGTGACGAAGTCGGGCTTCAGCGCAGCGTCGACCGCGCGGCCCGTGATCGCCCCGTGGCACTGGCCGCAGAGCGAGCCGAAAAATTCCGCCTTGAACGACTGATGGGAGTACTCGCCTGGCGCGAACTCCATCGACTCACGCTGGAAGCGCGGCAGCGCCCGCTCGCGCGAGAGCTTCGTATCGGGGAGCTTGAGCACGATCGGTAGTCCGCCCGGGATGGTGAACTTCGTCGAGCCGTCCGACTCGAGCGGCACTCCGCCGATGAGCCGGCGCCTGACGTAGACCTTGCCGAAGGCGTCCGTAGCGACGTTGGCCCCGCCCTTGTCGAATGAATCCACGTCGATCGGCGGGGGCATGTCCTCGTAGATGAAGACGCTCGCGAGCTCGGGGTCGACGAGGCGACCGGTGGGCGTGTTCTGGAACACGAGGGACGACAGCACGCGCATGTCGAGCACCGAAATCTCGGCCTCGGGCTTGCCCTCGTAGATGATGACGTGGCCGTTTGGCTCGTCGAACGTGGACTTGAACACCGGCCGAACGAAGCGCTGGTAAACAGCGACGGCGTCGACATCCGCGACGCCAGCCTCGCCGAGCAGCTTGGTCTTCACGCCGGTGGTCGGGCTCATCACGTAGACGTCGTAGTCGCCGCCGAACGCGGCGGCATCGGCGGCCTCACCGAAGCTCACGAGGATGAGCGCACCGGGCAGCGCCGCGGGCGACGTGTAGAGCCCGGACGTCGGCTGGCCGGGCTTCGCGTTCGACGCGCCGTCCGGCAGCCGGAGCGAGTGCAGGAAGAACGCCGGATCGAGCGACTGAGGCTGCGCCGGATCCAGAATCCCCGGGTCGATCGGGTAGTCGGTCGGATCGGTGCTACGGAAATCGATGCCGAGCGAACGATTGAACACGCCCAGCGCGCCGCCGCCGTGCGGCGTGGTCGGCGTGCGCAGGATCGTCACGAAATCCTTGTCCGCGAGCTCCGCGACCTCGGACGCCTCGGGATACCCGATCGATCCGCGCTGCGCGTAGAGCGGGTGGTAGTCGCCGCCGTCGAGGTTGATGCGGCGGAGCGCGAGCTGCGAGAAGCCGGGCGCGCGCTTCTCGGCCGTCATGATCACGCGGCCGTCGCTCATGAAGCTGGGTCGCCGCTCCATGTTGAGCAGGAACGTGAGCTGACGGATCCGGCGCGCGCCGCCGCCCGGGGCGAGCTCCGACACGTAGAGGTTCGCGTTCGGCTTCTGCGGGTTCGCGGGTGAGCGCTGCGGTCCGGAGTAGTCGTAGGGCTCCGTCGCGAGGTTGCCTCGTGTGGAGGCGAAGACGATGCGCGGCTGCCCGCCGTCGGGCGGTGCGTACGTCGGGTCGAAGTCGTGGATGAGCAGTCCGTTCTGCGTTGGCGGGTGCGCCGCGATGTCCGCGTTCTTCGCGCAGGCCGTGCCGTCGGCGTTCATCTCGTAGACAGAGAGCGGCTCGGCGGCGCTCGAACGCGCCGCGAACGTGATCTTCGTCGCGTCCCACGAGACCTGGGGCCGTCGGATGTCGGCCGTCCCCGTGGCGAGCCCACACCCCGCGGTGAGCGAGGTCTCCGCGCCGGCGGCGGTGAGCGCGCCCGCGCTGACGGTGACGGCGGCGCGGCGCAGGTCGGCGCCCGGAGAGTACACGTCGAAGTCCCGCGGGCTCGTCACCGTCCCGATCGGGCGCCGCACGTAGACGACCGCGGAGAGCGGCGCGAGCTTGTAGACGTCGCGCTCGCGCTTCAGCCACTCGCCGAGCACGCAGTACGCGGGGATCTTGTCGAGGTCGCCGTTGTCGAAATCGTACTTCGCGTCCGCGCACAGCTTCGGATTCGCCGTCTCGGTCTTGAAGTCCTCGAAGAGCGGTCCGCCACGGTGCGCGATGCCCGAGGGCTTGTCGCAGCCTCCGACGCTGCAGACCTCGGGGCGGTAGAGGTTCTTCCGTACGATACGGCTCGCGTTCGGGTCCTCGCTCTCGACCGAGAGCTGCGCGAGCGAGAGCTCGTAGTTCTTGCGCGTCGCCGAGAGCGAGAAGCTGCCGCCCGACCCGCCGCGCAGGCGGTAGTCGTGGAACATCGTCGCCGAGTGGCACTGCACCATAGTGCAGCCCTTCTTCACGAGGAGCGGCTGAACCTTCTGCGAGAAGAAGGCGAAGCCCGGATCGTTGCCTTCGATGACCGGAGGCCCGTGCGCCTTCGCCCAGTCCGTCAGCGTGCTGTAGCCGCTGGCGCTCGGTGTGGCGAAGATGATCCCGCCCTCGTGGTACGCGCCGCCGGCCGCGGGCGAGAGCGGACGCCGCAGGAGCTCGCTCTGCTCGGGCGTCTGGGCGAGATACTCCTCGGCCACGAGGTAGTTCCACCGGAGCTGCTCCGGCGAATCACCGCATGTAAGATACAGTGAATTGGCGAACGTACCGTGGCAGTTGCCGGCCGCGCAGCTCGCGCCGCCCTGGCCTGCGCCCTGCTTGCCGGTGAGCACCGGGTTGACGTTGTCACGGAACTGCGCGAAGTCGGCGCGCGGCGGATCCTTCGTCGGGTCGAAACCGACGCGGGCGGGTACGAACGCGTTGCACGGCTGTCGGTCGACGCTGGGCGGCGGCGTACCGGTGTTGTTCTCCGTCGCCCCGTTCTGGATCCAGCGGCGCAGCGTGGAGTAGCCGCTGCCGGTCGGGTCGAGGATCGATCCGCCCGCGTGCTTGATGTCGGTGGTGAGCGCGACCTTCTTGCCGTCGTAGGTCTGCACCTCGACCTGGAACGGATCGACGTTCTTGATGAGCATCGCCGGCTGGCCGTACGGGCCGTAGTCGACGAGCAGATCGCGGCGCTTGTCGAGGCTCGCGAAGCTCGAGACGTCGAGGTTGCCGAGCGCGTTGCCCTTCGCGTCTGCCACGTGGCAACCGGCGCCCGTGTTCGTGCGCACGCACGACGTCGTGAGGATCGGACTGATGGTCCGGTCGAAGTAGGTCGTGGAGTCGGCCTCTCGCGTGGTGCACGACGCGGGCGCGAGCCCGACGAAGGCAACGACGGCGACGATCAGCCCTGGAAAAAAGCGCTTCACGCCCAAATTCTACACGTTCCGATGGCCCCCCGAGGGACTACAAGCGGCGCAGAGAGATCTTCGCTTGGTCGCGGACGAGGCCGTCCGGATCGTTCGCCAGACCCTCGAGCGCAGCGCGCGCGCGCCCGTCGCGGATCTGACCGAGCGCGTGCGCCGCCGAGTTGCGGACGCTGGCGTCGCCGTCCTTCGTGAGTGCGATGAGGCCGTCGACGGAGTCCTTCGCGCGCATCGCGCCGAGGAGCTCAGCCGAACGGCGGCGGACCTTCGCGTCGGGGTCCCCGGTGAGTCGAGCGACGCCCTGCACATCGGTGAACGTGTTCACGCGACCGGCCGAAGCGAGCGCCGACAGCTTGACGCGTCCGTCGGAGTCGCCGAGCGCCTTCGTCAGCGCGCCTCGGCCTTCGTCGTTGAGCCGACCGAGCGCCGACGCGGCGGCCGCGCGCACGTTCGGGTCGCCGTCCCTATCGATCGCCGCCGCACATGCCTCGACGCCCGGGCCCGCGAGGAACTCGCCGAGCGCGTAGGCCGCGTTCGTGCGGCGCTTCGGGTCGGGGTCGCTGGCGAGCGTCTGGAGCGTGCGCTCGTAGACCTCACCGCTGCCGAAGACGCCGAACACGCGGCGACGGAGCCACCACGCCGCGATCTCGCGGGTCCGCGGGTTCGCGTCGTAGAGGAGCGGCTCGACCGACGGAATGCAGTCGAGGCACTCGACGCGCTCGCCGTGCTCGAGCGTCTCCCAGATGGCCATCATCGAGCCCGACGCGGCGACGCTCTTGATGCGGTCACCGGTCGAGAGGAACTCGATCTGGTCGGGCGGAATGTTGCCGTAGAGGGCCTGGGTGCCGCCGATGTTCTCGGTGGCGTTGCCGCCCTTGGCCTCGGAGCCAGAGAGTAGAGACGCGCACGCGAGGACCGCGGTGGCGACGAACGTGAGGTTCATACCGAGCTTGTTCTTGGGGGAGCGCATGGTGTTCTCTCTTGCTCCTCAGTACTTCAGGCCGGGGGCGACGGGGTCGCCGGTAAACGGAACGAAGCCGGTGTTCTGACGTGCGTAGAACTGGCCGCCGACGTCGATCGAACGAATCAGCGTCGCGCGCTCCTCGTCCGTGAGGGTAACGCCCTTGTCCTCGGGGTGCATCGCGCCGCCTGCATAGGCGAAGGTGCCGTCGGCGGCCTTCACGTTCAGCTTCTTGATGAGCACCGACTCACGCGCGTTCCCGACGAGAGCCCACTTGGGCGGAACCTCGCCGACCGGCTTCGCGTTGCCCATTCCGAGCTCCATCGTCGCCGGGAAGAAGAGCGACACGTACGAGGCCGGGTACGTCTCCACCTTGCGGTCGTAGACGACCGTGATGGGCGTGGTCGACAGATCGAGGTACGGGATGGTGTGGACCTGCGACGCGCCGGTCGCCGGCGTGGTCGACGTGACCGAGTAGGTCTTGCCCGCGAACGGGTCGTTCGCGCCGCCGGAGTGGCAGGACACGCACTTCGCGTTGAGCACGTCCTGGACGACGTTCTTCGCGGTGGAGCCCGGGTACTTGTCGAGGTTGAGCGTCCACGGGAACTCCGTGCGCTCGGCGATTGGCATGAGGTACGCCTGCGCCTGCGCCTGCTCGGCGACCGTCGGGTTCTGGCCGAGGCGCGGCGCGCCGATGCCGGAGCGCTGCTCGTGGCAGCCTACGCAGCGGCGATCCTCACCGGGCATGCCCTGGATCCAGAGGCGCTGGCTGCGGATCGACATGCCGAACTTGTCGATCGGCTGGAGGTGAACGGGGATGAACGGCGGGATCTCGGCGAGCCAGCTGCCGTCGGCATAGACGCTCGCCTCGCCGAGGATGGCGGCGCCTTCGTCCATCGTGAGGCCGAACATCGAGACGCCCTTCGCGCCCTCGCTCGAGAAGCCCTCGATGATGCGGACCTTCACGGCGTCCTTCAGCGCGACGGCGAGCGGAGCGCCGTCGCCGTATTTTCCGCCCTTGACGGTGTCGGTGAGGCTCGTTTTCGTCACGTCGACCGAACCGATGCGCACGGGCGTTCCCGGGTCCTGGTTCTTGCTGACGAGGTCGCCGATGACCGGCGGCTCGGCGCGCGGCGCGACCGCCACCGCGTTGAGCGACCACGTGTTGCGATCGTTGTAGATGAGCTGGTTCTTCTTCGTGACCGGGTCGAAGATGTAGACGCCGAACTCGGGCGGCGTGACCGACTGCTCCGAGAGGTCGTTGACGGGGCCGTCTGCCCAGGAGACGAGGATGCGGCCGTCGGGCAGCATCGAAGGCTCGCGGTAGCGGCCGACGGGCGACGGGCCGTTGCCGGTCGGGACGTCGGGCGTGAGGATCTCGAACTTCGTGTTCTCCTCGTCGAGGCACGCGTGGCCGTTCTGATCAGCCTTCGGGTCCATGCAGACCGGGTCTTGCGCGTTGCGCGAGTCGATCTTGATGAGCGCGCCAGCGTGGATGGTGCGGTTACGCGTGGTGGCGATGCCGATCATCACGTTCGGCTCGATCTCGCGCACGCTGAAGAGCGCGTTCGAGGGCTTGCCGTGCTGGCCGCCGACCGCGAGCATCTGCGTGCCGTCCGGGTTCGCAGCGAAGAGCTTCACGTCGTTGACGCCGCCGAGGTGCTCCCAGCGCGAGTAGCCGATCTTGCCGTCGTGACGGACCCACGGCGCGACCGTGTGCGAGAGGTTCTGCGACGCGAGGCGGCGATCGGCGTCGCCGCCGTCGACGGAGATCGTCGAGAGCTGCGTCACGACGCGGCCGTGCTCGTACTCGTCGGCGCGGGTGCCCATCGACGTGTACATCTCGTTCGTCACGAACGCGATGCGGCCGCCCGGGATGTAGATCGGGTTGATGTCGTCGCGATCGCCGCCCGTCTTCTGGTGAATCTCGAACTTGCCGTCGCCGCCCTCGCTGAGCTGCGCGGTGTAGAGGTGGTAGCGGTCGTTCGCGTCGCGCTTCATCGAGAAGACGACCTGCTTCGCGTCGAACGAGACGTCCGCGCCGTTGAAGTCGGCCGTCGGGAAGTCCGCCGTGATGTTCTTGAGGGTGCCGTCCGGTCGCGCGGGCGACAGGAGCATGAGGGCGCCGCCCGGAACGAACCGCTCGTAGTCGAGGACCTGACCGTTGCCGCCTGCGACGTCGACGGTGACGCCCTGGTCACCCACGGTCGTGTGCTGCCTCTTGATGAAGAGGACGGAGCTCACTCCGGCTCCCGAGCTGTCGGCCGAGCTCTCGCTGCAGGCGACGAGGGCGGCGGGTCCGCCGACGGCGCCGAGCACGCAGACGATTCCGGAGAGCGCCGAGATGGTGCTGAGTCGGGAGAGGTTCCTCATGGCGTCAGCGCATCACAGCAGGAGTCGCGCCATCGTTGAAGTGAGCTGTTTAGGCCTCGTTTCCAGGGAAGTCAGTGATTTCCGCGCAGGCTGTAGGGGCGGGCCCCCCGCTACGGTGGGGGGGCGCGCCCACGTCCTACATCGCGTTTCCGGTAAAACTTTCGTGCGACGCGCGGAGGGCGACCGGCTCTTGTGGTCATGAACGCCGGTCCGATCTCCGCCAAGCAGCGCCTCCTCTCCCTCGCCCTCGTGCCGCTCGCCGTGTGGGGGGCGGCGGGCTGCGTCGATGCCCGGCGAGGCGGACGGGTCGCGAACGCCAAGGCGCACGGCAAGGTCGACGCGGCCGCGGAGCTCTCGCGGCTCATGGGCCGCGAGAGCGGCACGTTCGCGAAGCATCGCCTGCAGCTCTTCGGCGGTCTCGTCACGGGCGAGTACGAGGCGAGCGAGGCGAGCAAGATCGAGTGCACGCCCGACGGGAGCGAGGGCGACGCGTCGTGCGAGGTCCGTCTCGCGCTAGGTCAGGATTCGGACGGCGACCCGAACGACATCCTCTGCCTGATCGACACCACGCCTCGCGGTCCCTTCGGAACCGTCATCGCCAATCGGCTGCAAGGCGGTGGTCTCATCGAGACGCCCAAGCTCACCGTGACGAAGATCGGTGACGGCGCGAGCGTCGAGCTCGTCGCCAACTGGCTGAAGCAAGCCGAGGACGTGAACACCGTCGGGACGCTCAAGGTCGCGACCTACTTCAGTCAGGGATACTCCGCGACGTGCTCGGACGTTCGCCCCGGCGGACGCAAGACGTTCGACCGCATCGTAGGCGAGCTGTTTCGCAGCATGAAGATCGCGCCCAACCCGAAGCGGCCGGCGTACCTCACGACGGCTTACGACTTCCGGCAGGGAGATCGCTCGACCGGCTTCCGGTACAGCCTCGTCGAGAAGCGCATCGGCGGAAAAGCCGGCTCCGCGGAGCTCGACTTCGGGTTCCACCTCAAGACCGACGGCAAGACGTGGCAGACGATGGACTCGAGCCTCCTCGTCACGCGCGACGCGGCCGGCAAGGTGGAGCTCTACCGGCACGCGCTCTCCGGCGGCGCAGGAAGCGGCCAGACCGAAGCGGTGCTCACCGCCAAGCCCTCCGAAGATCGGAAATTTCGCCTGAAGGTGGAGCGCGGGGACAAGAGCGATGCGCTCGAGTCGACCCCGAAGGCGCCGCTCACCACCGAGCTCTGGTCGGCCGCCGAGTTCGCGAAGGTCGCGAAGGGCGTGCGTCCGAGCTACCGCTACGCGATCCTCGGGCTCGACGACTCCGGTGAGCCGGCGTTCAAGTACCTCTCCATCACGCGCTCGTCCGCGAGCGTGCTGCTCGAGGAAGAGGAGTCCGCGAAGAAGAACGACAAGGACCTCGCGGGCGCGTTGAAGGACGAGCTCCACGTGAGCAGCGACGGTTCGGTGGCCAAGGAGGTCGGCACGGAGTCGGTCAGCCAGCGACTCTTCTACTGGGGCAAGCTGCCAGACGCCGCCGCGCTCGCCGTCGCGGGGCCGCTCGACACGGCGGAGCCGACGCCCACCACGAGCGGCGCGCGCGCGAAGGGCAAGGGCAAGTCCCGATGAACGCTCGTGCACGTCTTGCGGTCGTCGCCCTCGGTGCCACGTTGGCCGTCGGCTGCAGCCATGCGGGTGCAGTGTCCGTCCAAGGAGCGCAACCTTCGAACGACGCCGTCGATCCTGCGACGTGCAACGCGCTCGGTTCGCTCGTCGACCTCCGACAGTCGATGATGTCGTCGCCCACCGCGTACACGTCGCCGCTCTACGGCCTCGTCGACTCGGGGGAGGAGCTCGGATACGCGCGAGCCGCGCTTCAGCAGCTGACTGCGTCGCGTACGAGGTCGCCGATGACGGAGTCGGTCACGGGGCTCGTCACCGTCCTCGAGTCGCGCACGGGCCAGCTGCGTCGCGCCACCGAGGGCGCGCGCGAGTCGTACGCCGCGGCCGAGAGTACGCTGAAGATCGCCTCGACGTGTCGCGGGCTCGATCTCCGCGAGCTCTCGCGGCACCAGGCGAAGGCAGAAGAGGTCGCGATCGCGCGATCGAAGGCGTGCGACGGGCCGCTTCGCCTCTGGGCCGCGACCAAGAGCACCGAGCTAGGCTCCGAGGTGTCGACGGCAGGCGCCGCCGCGCAGCTCGTCGAGCTTCGCCTCGACAAGGAGAACGGGATCCGTCGCGACCAGCTCGCCTCGGCGCTCGATGCGCACGCGAAGCGGCTCACCCAGCTGAAGGCGCTCGGCGGTGGTGACGAGATCACGGCCGAGCAGCATGCCCTCGCGGCGGCGCGCACGAACGTGAGCGAGCAGATCCAGAATGCCTTCCGAAGCTGCCTCGCCGAGCCCGCGCCCAGCCGCGCGAGCACGCGCGTCGTGGTCGACCCGCGCAGCGCGACGGTCATGGTCAAGCCGACGTGGTCGGGCGCGCTGAAGGCGCTCGGCGCGGGCGAGCGCAGGTTCGGGAGCGGCTTTCTCGTTCGATGGGCGCGCCGCGACGGCCGCAGCGAGACGCTGATCGTGACGAACCGTCACGTGATGGAGGGGGCGCTCGAGGCGGAGATCCTCCTCTCCTCGGAGATCGACACGCGCGACAAGCAGGGCAAGCAGGCCGCCCGAACGGCGCGTCTGGTCGCTGCCGACGAGACCGACGACATCGCCGTTCTTCGCATCGAAGGAAAGGGCGCCGAGGACGCGCAGGGGCTCACGTTCCGCCCGGACGCGCCGCGCGAGCAAGAGGTCGTGGTCGCCGCCGGATTCCCCGGCGTCGGCATGACGCCTTCGTTTCAGGTCACCAAGGGCGTCGTCTCGAACGCTCACTTCGGGGCCGACGAGCGGGATGTGGGCATCGCCTACCTCCAGCACACGGCGCCGATCGATCCGGGCAACAGCGGCGGGCCGTTACTCGACGACACCGGCCGCCTGGTCGGAATGAACACCGCGAAGTTGAATGGGCGAGATAATGTGAGCCTCGCGATCCCCGCGGCGCGCATCCGCTTCGCCCTTCGTCGCGCCGAGGAACGACGGAGCGTCGATGCCTCGCACGCTGAGGCGAGCTGCAACGTCGTCCTCGAGGCCCTCGCGGCCGAGCACCCGACGATGGCGTCGGTCGAGCGTTTCGGGCTCGCGCTCTTCGAGGCTCTCGAGAAGCGGAACGAGGCCAGCAGCTCGACGCGAAAGCATCGTGATCGCGT
Organism: Myxococcales bacterium; assembly: GCA_025351875.1. GTDB lineage: Bacteria > Myxococcota_A > Polyangia > Polyangiales > Polyangiaceae > Labilithrix. Next base: position 13,599 of record JANXVA010000489.1, read on the forward strand.
CGTCGGTGCGCCCGAGGGGCCGATCGACGACGCGCGGCTCCGTGCGTTCGCGTTCGTCCGCGAGGAGATCGAGGTCGCCGGGGGCGTGCTCCCGTTCGAGACGTGCAGGAGCGTGACCCGCAGCGCGACGAGCGCGGAGGCAGCAGCGACCTTCACGGCGAGCTTTCGGACGCGGACCGGCGGCGTGTACCGCGCCACGCTGGTCGAGGAGCACGATCTCGTGCGCCTGGTCGCGATCGACCGGCAGTAGCTTCACGACTCGGCAGCCCGGGCGCGGTACATGACGTCGGAGCGGAGCACGTACTTCACGCCGTCCGTCACCTCGCTGCCTTCGTGGAGGAGTCGGTGCTGGAAGAACAAGGCCATGCCGGCCCGCGGCTCGATACGTTTCTCGAGGTGGAGGAAGTTCGTCGTCCCGCCCGTGAAATCGTCGTTCAGGTAGACCATGAACGTGACCCATCGGTCATAAAGTATATGGCACTTTATAAGGAAGGCGTGAGCGTTGCACGAGCGTTGCATGAGCGCGCACGCGTCATCCGTTCGGCGCGTTGAATGTGCGCTCGAGAGCAGTAGCTTCGAGAGCAATGAAGCATCTCGTTGCGCTCCTTGCCGCTGGTTGTCTCGGGCTCCTCGCGGTTGGTTGTTCGGGCTCCGACGGAGCTGCCGGCAGCGACGGCGCGCCGGGCCCTGCAGGCCCGCCTGGTGTGGCGGGCTCGTCGGTCGCGGGTGGGGACGGCGGCGGCACCGCTCCCGCCGCGGATCTTCGGCCCTACGGCGACGGCAGTGGAGGAGTGCTCACCGTGGCCATGGGCACGACCAAGGAGGACCTCTACGACCTCGGGCTCCAGAGCTTCAGCTCCGTCCTGATCGACGGCACGCTCACGCTCGGCGGCAACCAGGTGATCCGCAGCACAGGCGCGGTGACGATCACGGGCGCTCTCCAGCTCGGGGGAACGGCCGGCCCCGGCGGCTCGACGACCCCCGCCGGCGCGGGCATCGCGTATCAGACGCCGGCTCCAGGCGCCGGGGGCCCGGTGGGCACATTTCTCGCGGGTGGTCTCGGCGGCACCGGCGTGAACGACGCCGCGGCATCGTACTTCCGTCCGACGACCGGCGGCGGCGGCGGCTCCGGCTACAGCGGGCTCATCGCCGGCGGGTTCTCGGGTGCGGGCGGTGGCGGCGGCAGCATCCTCATCCTCGCGCGCGGGCCCGTCTCGATCAGCGGAACGATCTACGCGCCGGGCGGAGATGCGGGAGGAGCCGTGCGCGGCTCCGGCGGTGGCGGCGGCGGCATCGTCGTGCTGGCGTCGGCAACCAGCATCACCGTCGGCGGGACCATCCTCGCGAACGGCGGCAACGGGGATGGCTCGAGCGGCACGTACGGCTCGGCTCCGGGCGCCGGTGGTGGCGGCGGGATCATCTACCTCATCTCTCCGACGATCAGCGCCGCCGGCACGCTGAACGTCGCGGCCGGCGCGCCGGGCGCGCTCGTCCAGCAGGCGATCCTCGGGACTGCTGCGCATGCGGGCGGTGGCGGCGGCGCTTCCGCGGGCAACGGCGGGCGCGGCGGCAACGTGAAGGCCGACCAGTCGTTCGAGGCCGCGCTTCCCGCCGGCGCGGGCCGCGTCGTGCAGGCGAAGAAGGACCCTACGCTCCTGTTCTGACGGCGCCGGTCCCTTGCTGGTCGTCTCCGGCGGTCACCTGAGCCGAGTCGGAAGCGGCGAGAGCTTGCCTTCCGCTTCGACGAGGTATGCGAACACGCCGTCGACCGTCCCGAGGAGCAGCACCGCGCTCTTGCCGAACGGCAGGAGCTCGAGACCGACGAGCGTCGACTCGTCTCGGTACGCTCCCTCGCGAATGTGATCGTCGAGCAAGATCGTCTCGGGTGCCGTGGCGAGCTGATCGGCCGCGCCGACACGCATGCGTACGCCGCCGTTGTCGCCCGCCGACCAGACGACGAGCACCTTGCTGCCCACCGCGATGGCGCGGAGGCTCTTCCTCTCGCGTGGCGTGAGGTCGTCGTTGTGAGCGAGCACCTTGTCGATGTCGACGACGTGCTCCTTGCATCCCGAGACCGTGCACTCCGTCACGACGGCGCCTCCTCGGAACCGCTGCGCGCCGACACGGTCGCCCCAGGTCTTGGTGATTGTCGCCGTGTTGTCGCCGCACGTGAGCACCCCGTGCTGACCGTGCGCCTCGACCGCCGTGCTCCACGTATCCCGCTTGAAGTAGAGGAATGTGTCGTTCCAGCCCTTGGCTCGGAGCACGGTCGTCGTGCCGTTCCTGCAGGCGGTGAGGTGAGGCTCCTCCTCCGAGCCGCCCTCGATGTGACCGACCTCGTCGATGCGTCCGATGTCGACCGGAGGGCCGACCTTCGACGACGGCTCGAGCGCGCGCACGACGAGCCGGATCCCCTCGGCACCCTTGCGGACTTGCTTGTACGCAATCCAGTCCCAGAAGATGGTCGACGAGTACCAGGGATTCCCGGACTCGGCGCGGTCGACGACCTTCGTGCTCGTCGACTTTCCGTCCTTGCCTGCGATGGTCACGTAGGTGGCAGGCGTCGGCTTGTCGTTCCACGTGAGGTAGGCGAGCCCGCCGTCCGTGAGCGACGTCGCGCCGTACGCGCCGTACTCGAGCTTCTCGACCACCCGAGCGCCCGTCGTCGCGTCGAAGATGCCCGACTTGCCGCGATCGCCCGCGAACGCGAGCACGTGTGCCTTCTCGTTCGTCGTGCCCCACATGCGGAGCGCGGGACTGGCAAGCGCGGCAGGCGCGGGGATCTTCGCGCACGAGATCTCTCGCTCGCCGGGAGCGATCGCACACGTCACCGGGCCGGCGACGGAGTCCTTCTCGTCGACGATGAACTGGAGCGTCGTGTCCGTGAAGGGCGACGCGTGGACGCCGGCGAGGGTCGTCTGCGGCGACACGACCACGGCCTCCTTCGGCAGCATCGCGAGCGTCGGCGCCTGCGCGAGCGGAGCGGGCGCCTTTCCGTCGGGCTCTCGCTCGGCGTCGAGCGAGGCGGTCTTCGCCTTTGCGAACACGTCGTCGACGAGCGGGCCGAGGTTCGTCGAGAACGCGGTCTCCATGGCGAGCACCTTGCCGAGCTTGTCGGCGGCCGCGACGAGCTCTGCGCTCCCGTCGTTGTCCTTCACCGTGGTGGCGAAGGCCTGCGCGAGCGGTGCGCACCGCGTGGGCCAGGCCTCCTTGCCCACGTCACTCATGCGCTGCTCCTTGGGCATCGCCATGGCGACGAGCTGTGCTGCGCGAACGCGCCCGCTCGCCTTCTCGTTGGCGGCTAGCGGTGCGCCGACGGTGCACGAGGCGAAGCGACCGTAGGCCACCCTCACGGCCTTCTTGGCGCGCGCCTGAAGGACTCCGAGCGCGGCTGCCGCCGACGCGCCGAGCACGACGAGGACGATCGCGACGACGACGAGGCGCTTCCGCGAAGCGCGCTTCTGCGCTGCGAGGATCTCCTCGGGGTCGACCGATAGATCTTTGACCTCGCCGCTCTCTCGGTATGCCATCAGGTCATGGAGTCTGCCAGAAGGCGGACGTCGCGCGCTTTCTTTGAGTCTCCTGCGGTATCTTGGGCGCCGATGAAGCCGTCGTTCATCGTCTTCGCGCCCGACGTCCCCGAGGTCCCAGGCCACTACCCGGCGCCCTTCGACGAGGAACGCGTCGGCCTCTACCGCAACCTCGGCGACGCCGCGGGGAGCGCGAGCCTCGGCTTCGGCATCGATCGGCTCGGGCCCGGCGAGCGTTCGAGCTTCACTCATGCTCACGCGCTCGAGGAGGAGATCGTCTACGTCCTCGAGGGCGAGTGCGTCGTCCGCCTCGTGGAGCCGGGCAAGGAGCCCGTCGAGGTCCCTCTGCGCGCCGGGCACGTCGTGAGCTTCGTCGCCGGTACCGGTCTCGCGCACTGCTTCGTCAACCGCGGAACGAGCGACTGCCGCCTCTTCACGGTCGGTGAGCGCAAGCGAGGCCTCGAGCGGAGCTTCTACGCGGAGGACACCGACTACGACGCGTTCTTCGCGCGCCAGCGGCCGGAGTGCCACTGGGCGGACGGGCTTGCCTTGCCTGTCCGCCACCTCACGGCTGCCGACCATCGCGTGATGCCCTGGCGCAACGGCGGCGGAACGACCACCGAGCTCGTGGTCGAGCCGGAGGGTACGGGGCTCGAAGGCGAGCGCTTTCTCTACCGCATCAGCATCGCCGACGTCGCGACCGACGGACCGTTCTCGCGCTTCCTGGGCTACGACCGGCACATCATGCTGCTCGAGGGGGCGGGCATGACGCTCGACTGCGGTGCGCACGGGACCCTCGCGCTGACGGAACCGTTCGAGCCGCACGCGTTCGCGGGCGAATGGGAGACCCAGGGAAGGCTCTCCGCCGGCCCGGTTCGCGATTTCAACGTGATGGTCGATCGCGCGCGGGCGTCGGCGTCGCTGACCGTGCGTCTCCTCGAGGCGCCGGAAACGCTCCCGTGCGATCGAGGTACGACGTGCATTCTGCACGTGATCGAAGGAGAGCTCCTGGGCGCGAGCCAGGGCGACACCCTCGTCGCCCGGCGACCCTTTCCGCTCGTCCCACGTGGAGGCCCGGCGCGCGTCGCAATCGTCCGCATCGTGTCGATTGCAGCTACGCGGTCGCTGCACCCGTAGTCACGGCTGGGCCCCAGGGATCCCCGAACGGATCGACTCGAAGAGCGTTCGCGCGCGGATGGCGCAGGCATCCCAGTCGAGGTTGCGACGGTCAGCGACATTGTAGTCGGGCTTCTGGATCTTCTCGGGTGCCAGCGCAAAGAGCGGAGCGAGCAGCCCCTCGAGCAGCATCACCGTGACCTCCTCGTTGTCGCTCTCTCCGTCGCTCACGGTGGTCGGTCCTGGCCCGAGCCCGAAGTTCATCCGCCCGCGTCTCTCCTTCGGTGCGACCAGCCAGTGACAGACGTCGTGCAGGAGCTTTTCCGTATCGCAGCCGTGGTCGAAGCCGAGCTGAAACGATCGCCCGTCGTAGCCGACCGGCTGCGCGAAGAACGGCGCATTTCCTTGCTCCGTGCCCTGGAGCGTGACGACGCGAACCCCCTTGCCGGTGGTGTCGCATGCCCACTTTCGCAGCTCGACCCATCGTGTGCCGCACGGCACGCGCCGGCTCTCGTCGAGGCAGCAGGGGCGGCGATTCGTCTCCACGGTGCGATTGTAGCTTCGCTCGTTGTCGCTACTTGGCGAGAGCCGCCCGGAACGCTTTGACAGCCTGCATGGCCGTGGGCCGATCGAGAAACGAGCAAAGGAGCTGCGGGTCGAGGCCCGGCAGCACCACGCTCTGCTCCGTCTGGCCGTACGCTTCCGCGACCAGGACGTGGATCTGGATGACGTCGTTCTTCCAGCACCAGACCTCTTGCACTCCGAGGCGCCGGTACGCCTCGAGCCTGTCGATCCCGCCGCTCGTCCAGACGACCTCGATGGCGAGGTCAGGCCGCTCGCGGCTCTGGTCCGCGCCGATGAGATAGCACTCGTCCGGCTCGACGCCGGCTTCCTTGCGGGCTTCCTTGAGGGTCCACGCGCCGTACGGAGAGAGGTCGATGCCGCGCTCGAGGGCGAACGCCTCGACGAGCATGCCGATGTACGATTTGACGCGCTCGTGGTGCTTGGACGGGCTCTTGAGCTCCATCACTCCATTGAGATAGGAAATGCGAGGGCTCGAGGTGTCGCCTCGTAGCGCGAGCCGCGTTTCGTAATCCGACCAGGGCACGCCGCGCAGCACGATTCGCTGATCAGCCGTGGGAACGTACTCCCCGGGAGGAAG
>JANXVA010000513.1 GCA_025351875.1 Myxococcales bacterium
ATCAGGACTTCGCTGCGGACGCGGCGAGCCACGACCCTGGACGCCGCTACCGGAGGATCGCGGTCGGCTTCGCGCTCGCCGCCGCCGTGATCTCCGCCGTTCTCACGTTGCGACGGCGTCGCCGCGCCCGGGAAGGTTCGAAGCGCGAGTAGCCGAGACGCTCAGCGGACGTAAGAGACGAGGAACGCACTCGACTTGGTCCCGCTCTTGCTGCTCGCGACGTTGCCGGCGCCGAGGTTCACGGTGCCCTTGAAGTCGCCGAACGCGAGGGCGCGGCCATTCATCGCGTCGACGCCCACCGCCCTCATGTTCACTGCCTCTCCGTTGCTCGCCGATGCGTAGCCGACGGTCCAGTGACCTACCCCCGATTTACGCCGGAGGTGGACGAAGCTGCCGTTCAGGTTGCCGGGCGACGGGAGCGTTGTCCCCTCGAAGAGGAGAGCCGGGCTCTCGTATGTTCCCGCGAGGAGGATGTCGCCGTCCGGCGCGACGGCGACCGACGTGGCCGACTCGTACTTCGCACCGCCATAGACCTTGAAGTAGTCGCCGGTGCCGCCGGCCTTCACGACGGCGAGGAACGCGTCCGTCCCCCCTACCGGCACAGTGGCGCTGCTCATGTTCCGGATGGTCGTCGGTGTGTTGAACTCGCCGACGAAGACGGCGTCGCCTGTCGGCGCAACCGCCGAGGCGTGGACGCTGAAGACCTTGGTCGAGTCGGGGGTCGGAAAGCTCTGCCCCCAAGGCGCTCCCGTGTTCACGGAGACGAGCGCGCCGCTGACCTTCGCCAGGAACGTATCGGGCTCACTGCTCGCGGACGCGAGCTTGGTGAAGCCGAGGCCGAGGCCGTCGAGCTTGGTGGCGTAGAATTCACCCGCGACGAAGAGGTTGCCCTGCTGATCGTACGTGAGCGACCTGATGTACTCCTGCGAGTCGCCGGTACCGGCGGCGATCGTTCCGCCGAACTGGACGGCGCTCGTTGGCTTGCCCTGCATGTTGTCGTCCAGAAGCGCGACGACGCCGTTGACCAAGCTCTCGCTGCCGACGACGCTGACGGAGGTGTTGACCCCGACGGGCGATTTGTCGATGACCACGTCCTTGCCGAAGGTGCCCGCGACGGCGATCGTCCCGCCGTGCGCGGCCACCGCGGTGATGGATGCATAGTTCGTCAGCCCGCCGTTGAACGCCCTGAAGGTCGTCATCCAGGTGGCGGCCCCGGTCGAGCCGTTGAGCTCCATGACGAAGGAGGAATCCGTACCCACGCTGGCGACGGAGGTGTGGCCGTCGACCGTGCATGCGCCCGTGCAGTACGCGCCGACGATGACGTTGTTCGAGTCGGTGACGGCGAGCGAGGTGATCGAGGCGACCGTGACACCGTTGGTGGAGCCGCCGGTGAGGACCTTCGACCAGACGCGCTTTCCGGTCGGACTGATCTTGGCGATGAACGCGTCTTGATATCCGGAGGCCGTGAGGTTGGTTCCGTCGATGACGAACGTGCCTCTGAAGAAGCCTGCGATGATCGCGCTTCCGTCCGCGAGCATCGTCATGGTGGTGGCCCGTGTTTGATCGTCCGTGCCGGTCGTCGTGACGTCGAACGTCAACGCAAACTGGGTGCTGCCCGGCACCGCGGCGTCGGCGCCACCGTCAGTGGCGCCGCCCTCCCCCGAGGTCCCGGAGGTCCCGGAGGTCCCGGAGGTCCCGCTCGTGCCCGAGGTGCCGCTCGTGCCTGAAGTCCCGCCGCCATCGGGCACTGAACCCGAGGTGCCGCTCGAGCTTCCGGTGTTCGCCGGATCGTCTCCGACACACGCAAAGACGGTCAAGGCTGCGACGACCACGGACCCCAAAATCAAGCTGAATGTCTTCACTCGGCACCCCTCGGTTGGCATGAAACTGTAACAGACGCCTCGATCCGTGGCGTGTAGGTTCGACGTGGGATTCCGCGCGCCATCGCGGCTCGACTGCACCAGCCTTCAGGTCTGCGACGAGACGAAGACAACGCCGGTGTGCGCGCCGAAGAAGGCGGACGGCGCGGACTGCACGCTCGCGAAGGAGTGCTCGACGGAGGCCTGTACGACGAGCAAGTGCGGTGTCCCGGTGCCGCCTGCGACGGACGCGGGCACGAGCGGAGGAACGAGCGGCAGCACGAGCGGCGCCGTCGGCAACCCGCCCAACGCCGCGGCGACTCTCCAGCGGGACAGCACCGATGACTCTGGCTGCACGATGGCGCCGCCTCGTCGCTCGTCAGAGAACGGCGGCAGCGCGGTCGGTCTTCTCGCCGTCGGGCTCGCGGCCGTCGCGCGCCTCCGCAAGAACGGGTGACTGCGAAGGAACCGACACAAGCCCCTCCGCTGCGCGCCTCAGGGCGTCAGCTCAGGGATCAGAGGCAGGAGGAGCCGCACGTCGTGGAGACGCACGTGTTGTAAGCGGTCCACTTCTCGACCGCGGCGGGGTACTTCGCCTTGCACGCGTTCTGACACACGACCTTGTTGGCTCCGGTGCCCGCGCCGCCGGCGTCTCCACCGCCGCCTCCGTCTCCACCACCGCCACCTCCGGTACCACCGCCCGTGCCCGTGCCGCCGCCGCCGAGCGTGGGCGTCGCCTCGGCGTTGACCCACTTGGTGATCGTCGTCTTCTGCGTCGCGGTGAGCGCGGGGCCCTCGTGCACGCCCTTGTTCACGAGGTCGCTGTTCGCCTTGTCGAAGCCGTAGCCCTTGAAGATCGGGTACGAGAGGTCGGCCGTCGTGCCGAAGAACTGCGGGGCGGTAACGCCAGCGGTCGAGTGGCAACCTCCACACGTCGTCACCAGCGCGGGGTGGACCTCGTTGACGAAGATGCCCTTCGCGACGGTGTTCGTCGTGCCCGTGCCGCCGTCGCCGCCACCCGTGCCGCCGCCGGTGCCCGTACCGCCGCCGCCGCATGCGGCCATGCAGGTCTGGAGGCTGGAGCAGTCCGCGTTGTTGCTGAAGCACGCGATCGTCGCCTGGCAGCAGCCGTCCGCGCTCATGCACGTGTTGCAAGCAGGCTTCTCGAAGTCGAGGCCGACCTTGCCGAGGCAGGTGTTGCTCGTCGCCGTCGTCGTGCGCGTCGGCGCGGTCGTCGGCACATCACTCCCGTTGCCGTTGTCGTCGGCCGAGAGGTTGGCCGCTTGCGGCGCGGAGCAAGCCATCCCCGCGAGGCCCGCAAACCCCAGGAGGACGATCAGCGATCCAGGGAGCAGCAGGGCGGGCAGGCGCATGACCGAAGCGAGAGCACGCGCCGTGCCTCGCGACGTGGCGAAAAAACTGCGGTGCTCAGAGGGACCCTGGAAATGCCCACATCGGCGCTGGATCGCGCTCTTGGTCCGCTCGGATCCACGCGATGGCTGTTTCGCTCACCCGCGGCCTCAGAGGAGCAACGCGAGCCCCAGGATCGGAAGGCATACGACGAACAGGATCAGGCAGAAGCCCATGATGTCGCGCGCCCTCAACCCCATGAGGCCAAGCAGCGGCAGGCTCCAGAACGGCTGGTACATGTTGCCGAGCATGTTGCCGTACGCGACAGCCATCGTGATCTTGCCGTAAGGGACGCCGAGCTGCTTCGCGGCCTGGAGCATCACCGGGCCCTCGACCGCCCACTCGCCCGCGCCCGAGGGCACGAAGCTCTTCGTCAGGATCGAGGCGAGGAACGTGAAGAACGGCAGCGTGCGCGGCGACGCCGAAGCGACGAACACGTGCGCCATGCTCGCCGAGAGCCCCGTGAGCTTCATGACCTCGAGGATGCCGCCGTAGAACGGGAACTGGAGGACGATTCCCGAGACACCTCGGACGCTCTGCGCGATCGCGCGTCCGTAGGCGACGGGGCTCTTGTGCAGGATCATCCCGAGCATCAAGAACGTGCAGTTCACGACGTTGTGATTGAGGTCGAAGCCGTGCTCGCGCAGATACCGCCAGAGGAACGACAGACCGAGCGCACCGGTGAGGAACGTGAGCACGCGCGTGCGATCGAGCCACTCGGCGGGCGTCGAGGGGCGGACGTCGTCACCTTCGGCCGACCCGTCATCCGGCGGCGCAGGGATGGCGTCGAGATCCGGCGGGACAATGCCCTCCTTCGGGTGCATCGCCACGACGAGCGGCGGGACGACGAGGAGGAGCACCGCGCACGCAAGTAGGTTGTAAGGAGCGAAGATGGTCTCCGTGAGAGGCACCTTCGCGCCCTTCAGGCCGAGCACCTCGCTCACGAAGTTCTTCTCGGTGTTCATGAGGAGCGGCGCGCTCGCGGTCAGCCCGGCGTGCCACAGGAGCATCGAGGTGTAAGCGCCGGTACCGAGGAGCGCGTAGTGGATCTTCACGCCGCGCTTCGCCAGCGACCGACCGACCTCCCGCGCGAGCAGCGCGCTCGAGACGAGGCCGAAGCCCCAGTGGATCCAGCCCGTCACGAGGGCGAACACGGTGACGAGGAGCAGCGCTTGCGTCGCCGTGGTCGGAATCGCGGTGAGCCGCGCGAGCAGCCGGCGCGCGGGCGGGCTCGCGGCGATGGCCTCACCCGTGACGACGATGAGGATGATCTGGAGGCCGAACTTGAGGATCTCGGGATTGCCGAAGCCCTCCGTCCACGCCTTCACGAGCGCCGAGCCCTTGCCGAGCAAGGTCGCGCCCGCGTCGCCGGGGACCGCATCCATCGTCAGGAGCCCGAGACCGAGCGCGACGAGCGTGAGGAGGAGGACGAGCGCGAAGGGATCGGGCATGAACCTTCGAACGAGGCGCTCGGCTGCGCCACCCGCACGCGCGAAGACACCGACGAGAGAGTCACTCTTCACGCGGGCGAAGATACCTGACCCCGGATTGCCACGCCTCGCGGCGCGAGAATCAGTTCGCGTGTGGCTGGGTTTCGGCGCCGGGCTTGCGGCCTTCGCGCGCCCGCGTCGTGGCGCGCTCGAGGGCCGCGCGAACGAAGCGCGAGAAGAGCGGGTGCGGCGCCAGCGGCTTGCTCTTGAACTCGGGGTGGAACTGGCAGCCGACGAAGTACGGGTGATCCTTCAGCTCGATCATCTCGACGAGCTTACGGTCCGGCGACGTACCGCTGAGGATGAGGCCTGCCTTCTCGAGCGGCTCGCGGAAGTCGTTCGCGAACTCGTAGCGGTGGCGGTGACGTTCGCTGATCTCGGTCGTGCCGTACGCCTCCGCGGCGACGGACCCGGGGACGAGCGTGCAGGGGAAGCCGCCGAGGCGCATCGTCGCGCCCTTGGTGCGGACCGAGCGCTGCTCGGGCATGAGGTCGATGACCGCGTGCTGCGTGTCGCGATCGAACTCGGCCGAGTTCGCATTCTCGAGGCCGGCGACGCTGCGCGCGAACTCGACCACGGCGAGCTGCATGCCGAGGCAGATCCCGAAGAAGGGGATCTTGTTGGTGCGCGCGTAGCCGATCGCCTGGATCTTGCCCTCGGTGCCGCGGTCGCCGAATCCGCCGGGGACGAGCAGGGCGTCGACGCTGCCGAGGAACTTCTCCGCGCCTTCGCGCTCGACCTCTTCGGAGTCGATGTACTCGAGCTCGACGCGAACGTCGTTGGCGATGCCGCCGTGCACGAGCGCCTCGTTGAGAGACTTGTACGCATCCTTCAGGTGCACGTACTTGCCGACGACGCCGATCTTCACCGAGCCCTTGGCGGGCTTGGTGAAGCGCTCGACGATGCGCTGCCACGCGCTCATGTCCGGCGCGCGGCTCCAGATGTTGAGGCGCTCGGCGACGAGATCGTCGAGACCCTCCGAGTGGAGGTGGAGCGGGAGCTCGTAGATGCACTTCACGTCGATCGCGCTGATGACGGCCTCGACGGGCACGTTCGAGAACATCGCGATCTTGTCCTTGGTCGCCTTGTTCAGCATCTGCTTCGTGCGGCAGAGCAGAATGTCCGGCTGGATGCCGATCTCGCGCATCTCCTTCACGGAGTGCTGCGTCGGCTTCGTCTTCAGCTCGCCGGCCGTCTCGATGTACGGGACGAGCGTGACGTGCATGCTGATCGCGTTCTGCGGACCGGCCTCGATCTTGAGCTGGCGGATCGCCTCGAGGAAGGGGAGGGACTCGATGTCGCCGACCGTGCCGCCGATCTCGATGATGGCGACGTCCGGATGAGCGGGGTCGTCGACGGCGTCGCGGACGCGTGCCTTGATCTCGTCGGTGATGTGCGGGATGACCTGCACCGTCGCGCCGAGGTACTCGCCGCGGCGCTCCTTCGAGATGACCGCCTCGTAGATGCGGCCGGTGGTGAAGTTGTTCGACCGCGTCATGCGCGCGTTGGTGAACCGCTCGTAGTGGCCGAGATCGAGGTCCGTCTCGGCGCCGTCGTCGGTCACGAAGACCTCGCCGTGCTGGTACGGGCTCATCGTCCCCGGATCGACGTTGATGTACGGGTCGAGCTTCATGATCGTGACCCGCAGACCGCGAGCCTCGAGCAGCGCTCCGAGCGACGCGCTTGCGAGGCCCTTCCCGATCGACGACACGACACCGCCGGTCACGAAGACGTATTTGGTCGGCTTACGGCTCATCGACTCCCGCGATTAGCATAACGCGGGGTCGGGCCCAAGGCTCGGGGGCGCAAACGCCCGGGAAGGGCGTTCACCGTTCATTTCTGCATTGTTTCGGACCTGGTCGGGATGCCGGTTTCGCGCTCGACATCAGAACGCGCCGCGGAGGGTGACGAACGCCGCGAAGAGAAGGACGAGCGCGACCAGCGCGATGCCAACCGCGATCGCAAACGCGAGCGTGATGGCAATCTTGCGGCGCTCGAGCCGGAGAATCGGTGTCCGCGCGGCCTCGCGGTAGCCTGGTTGCGCGCCGCCCGCATGCTCGTGCTCGAGCGTGTGCGCGTCGCGCGGAGCGCGGAAGAGCGCGAGCGAGGGGAGGTGAGCGTCGTCGAGGCCGGCGGGGCGGAGGACGAGCCCCGCGATGAGGCCGCGTCTCACCGCAGCGAAGAACGCGCGTCGCTCGACGGCGAACGTGAGGAGGACGATCGCCGCGAAGACGATCGCCGTCCACGTTGGGTAGGTGGCGTGCGCGAAGACGTAGAAGCCTCCGGCGAACAACGCGAGCGCCTGGAGCGGCGCCGCGTGGCCCACCCATGGCGCGCGGAGCCAGCGACCGTCCTCGAGCACGCCCCCGCGCGCGAGCCGGCGCGAGCGAAGGAGGCGATAGGCGAGCGCCGCCAGCGCGAGCAACGCATGCGGGAGATACGACCAGGCGTTGCCACGGATGAGCGGAGGGTGCGGATAGTCACCGCGACAGATCGGGCTCGTGCCGATCATCCCTTCGCAGCGCGCCTTCGCGTAGTAGGCCGTGGGCTCGTCGCCTCGCTCCTTCGCGACGCGGTAGAGCGCGCCGAGCGCATGCGGGCTCCCGATCAGGTCCTTCTTCGCGAGCGGCTCGAGGATCGCGTACGCGGCGTCGTGGTCACCGGGGACGCGAGAGAGCGCCTCGGCATAGTCGGCATCGCTCGACGGACCCGGCAGCGCCTGGCGACGCTCGACGAGCGCGGCCGGAGCTTCGTACCCCGCGGAGTGGTGGCCTCTGGGATCGCGCACGTAGGCCAGCGCGAGGACTCGGTACGCGCGCTGCGTGAGACGGTCGTCCGGCGTGTCCCAACCAGGCTCCGCCTTGCCGCGTCGGCCGACGACCTCGCGCGCGAGGTCGCTCGCGCGGTCGACCTCGCCTTCATCGAGGGCCGCCTCGGCCTGCTGGAGCGTCGTGATGCGTGCGTTGGCGGAGAGCTGAACGGCGTTCTCGCACGCCGCGGCAGGCGCTGCGGTCGCGACCAGCGCTGCGGCGACGACCGCCGCGCCGGCGAGGCAAAAGAGACTGGGTGCTCGCCCCACGCTCGCGATCGTAGGCGGTCGGCGCGCGCAAGCCCCCATCTCTTGTTGACGTCCTTGGGCGATCCCCTATTCCACGTGTCGGACGAGATGCTGACATGAGCGCCGACGGCGACGCCCTCTGCACCGACTGCGGCCTCTGCTGCGACGGCACGTTCTACGGGAGCGTCGTCGTCGCGGCCGCGGAGACCGAGCGGCTCGCGCGCGTGCGGCTCCCGGTGGTGCAGAACGAGGGGGCGTGCACCATGGCGCAGCCGTGCACGGCCCTCCGTGGACGCTTGTGCGATGCCTACGCGGATCGCCCGAGCGCGTGCGCGGCGTACGAGTGCGAGCTCCGCAAGAAGGTGAACGCTGGGGCGTGCAGCCTGACGGAGGCGCGGGAGCCGATCGCGGCGATGCGCACGCTCCTTGTCACCATTCGCCAGGCGTTCGAGATCCGCGAGGGCGACTCGATCTGGGAGAAGATCCTCACGCTCGAGGAGCCGGCGACCTCGGAGGCCGCGGCGCTCGCGGTCGTCACGTACGGCCCCGCGATCGCGGCGGTCGGAGAGCTCCTCACGCTCGGCCGCGCCTCGTTCGAGCCCCGCTTCGCGGGCGGCGGCTCGAGGGGCGAGGATCGTACTCGGTGATTCAAGCCGGCGCGCTCAGGAGTCGCGGGCGACTTCCGTGCGCGTTCGCGCGCGTCCGTTGGCGATGTACGCGACCAGGAAGAAGAGCGCGAACGTGAGCGTCACGGTCCACGCGCGCGCATGTCCGAAGGGATGCACGAGCGGAGAGAGCACCTGCACGAGGACGGTGCCGGGCTTCGTTGCGACGTCCCACGTGTTGAGGCGCACGAAGCGACCGAGGTAGATGCCGAAGCCCGTCGCGAGCGCGACGATCGGCACGAAGGCCAGCGCCGCCCACGCTCCGCCGCGAGCGCGCACGATCCGTGCGCCGCCTCGCAGCGAGGCCGCGCCGAGCCCCACGCCCGCCCACGCGAACGAGGCGAGCATCACCGCGTCGAACCAGAGCGGCGCCCCGTCACGGAACCGGAGGTGGATGAAGTCCGTGACGAGGTAGGGCGCGTTCGGCAGGAACCCGAGCCACACGAGGAAGAACGGCACGAGCGACAGGCTCCTCACGCGCCGCTCGTGCAGCTCCCGGAGCGCGAGCGTGCCGGCGTAGGGGACCCACGCGAGGAACAGGTTCCATACGAGGAAGCCGTAGTCGCGCTCTCCGGTCCAGAGGACCCGGGCGGCGAGGAGGGTCATGGCGAGCGAGGACGACAGCACGAGCTGCGCCCCTTCGCCGTGGACGGTGACGAGGATGCGTCGGGAAAACGAGCTCACTCCGCAGGATACGCGCCGGCCGAGCTTCGTGTTCCGACGCGCTCGGCGAGCGGTCGCAGACCCGTGCTCAGCGGCCGCCCTCTCTCGTTCGTCGAATGTTGGTTGAAGCCTGGACAAAGATTGGACAGATGTTAGACATAAGTCCGAGGTCACTGAAGCGATGAAGCACGTACTCGAACGAGAGCAGCTCGTGCGCCGGCCACTCGGTGAGGTCTTCGCGTTCTTCGCGGACGCCGCGAACCTCGAGCGGCTGACACCGGCGCGCCTCCACTTCAGGATCCTCTCGCCCCTGCCGATCGCCATGAAGGCAGGCGCGCTCATCGACTACGAGCTCCGCCTCTTCGCCGTTCCGTTTCGCTGGCGTACGCTCATCGAGACCTTCGAGCCGATGCGCCGCTTCAGCGACGTGCAGCTCCGGGGGCCGTACCGGACGTGGCACCATGTCCACGAGTTCGAAGCCGTCTCCGAAGGAACGCGCATGCGCGATCGCGTGGAGTACGAGGTCCCGCTCGGCCCGCTCGGCGAGGTGGCACGCAGCGTCTTCGTGACCCGGCAGGTCGAGAGCATCTTCGACTTCCGGCGCGAGGCCATCGAACGAATCTTCCCCGCACCCGCAGAGGGGCAACCCCATGACCATGCCTGAGCCGCCAAGCCCGCGCGGCGGGAGGAGGAAGATCGCGGTCGTCGGCACCGGCATCGCGGGCAACGTGGCCTCGTACCTCCTCTCGCGCGACCACGACCTCACCGTGTTCGAGCAAAACGACTACGCCGGCGGCCACACGAACACCGTGCGCGTCGACGCCGAGGACGGGTCCCACCAGGTCGACACCGGGTTCATCGTCTTCAACGAGGAGCGCTATCCGGGCTTCGTGAAGCTCCTCCGGCGGCTCGGCGTCGAGTCGCAGGCGAGCTCGATGAGCTTCAGCGTGCGCTGCGACGAGGACGGTCTCGAGTACTCGAATCGGTCCCTCTTCGCGCAGCGACGCAACGCCCTCAGCCCGCGCTTCTACCGCCTGATCGCGGACATCGTTCGCTTCAACAGGAGCTCGCGCGAGCTGCTCCTCGACGCGGACGACAGCGTGCTCCTCGGACCGTTCCTCGAGAAGCACCGCTACTCGCGCGCGTTCACGGAGCGCTTCCTCTACCCCATGGGCGCCGCGATCTGGTCGGCGGATCCGCTCCAGATGCGCGAGTTCCCCGCGCGGTTCTTCGCGCAGTTCTTCACGAACCATCGCTTTCTCGACATCTTCGGTCAACCCGAGTGGCGCGTCGTCCGCGGTGGCTCGAGCCGGTACGTCGAGAAGCTCACGGCGGGGTTTCGCGATCGCATCCGCCTGTCGACGCCGGTGACGTCGATCCGCCGGGCCCTCGACCACGTGCTCGTGACTCCGCGCGGCGGCGCTCCCGAGCGCTTCGACGAGGTCATCGTCGCCGCACATGCCGACCAGGCGCTCGCGATGCTCGACGACGCGACGCCGCGTGAGCGAGAGCTCCTGGGCAGCTTCCGCTTCCAGGAGAACGTCGCCGTCCTGCACACCGACACGCGGCTCATGCCCCGGCGGAAGCGCGCGTGGGCGTGCTGGAACGCGAACGTTCCCGTCCAGAAGACGGGCGCGGTGTCTGTCACCTACGACATGAACCAGCTCCAGAGCCTCACGACGCGCGAGGCCTACCTCGTCACGCTGAACCGGACCGAGGACGTCGATCCGCGGCGCGTGCTCCGCACGATCCGTTACCACCATCCCGTCTACTCCCGCGAGGCCGTGCGCGCGCAGGCACGGCACGCGGAGATCAGCGGCACGAATCGCACCCACTTCTGCGGCGCCTACTGGGGCTTCGGCTTCCACGAGGACGGCGTCACGAGCGGGCTCGCGGTCGCGCGCCACTTCGGTCACGAGCTTTGAACATGGAGAGCGTTCTCTTCGAGGGCAAGCTTCGCCATCGGCGCTTCACCGCGCCGAGCCGTGAGTTCACGTACTCGCTCTTCATGATGTACCTCGACCTCGCGGAGCTCGACTCCGTGTTCGCGGGGCGCGCTTTCTGGAGCACGAGCGGGCCGAACCTCGCCTGGTTCCGGCGCGAGGATCACTTCGGCGAGCCGGGCGTGCCGCTCGATGTGTCCATCCGAGATCTGGTGGCCGAGCGCACCGGCGTGAGGCCCGAGGGGCCGATCCGCCTGCTCACGCACCTGCGCTACCTCGGCCACTGCTTCAATCCCGTCTCCTTCTACTACTGCTTCGCGGAGGACGGCCGCACGCTCGAGACGGTCGTGGCCGAGGTGAGCAACACGCCGTGGAAGGAGCGGCACATGTACGTGCTGCCCGAGTCGCAGAACCGCGGCACCGCCGAGAGCAAGCGGTACGATTTTGCGAAGGCCTTCCACGTGTCACCGTTCCTCGGGATGGACATGGCCTACGCGTGGCGCTTCGGCACACCCCCGGTGCACGACGGCGAGCCGCTCTGGGTGCACATGGAGAATCACGAAGCTGGAGCCCGCGTCTTCGAGGCGACGCTCACGCTGGAGCGCCGCCCGCTCACCGGTCGTGAGCTCGCCCGTGCGCTCACGCTTCGACCTGCGATGACGGCGCAAATCGTCCTCGCGATCCACTGGCAGGCGCTGCGGCTCTGGCTGCGGCGCGCGCGCTTCTATCCGCATCCCGGCACCCTTGATTCGAGGAACACATGAGAGGGCAATCGCACGCGCTCGTCGCTCGTTCTACGCACTCCAACGAGCTCGAGGCTCGCCCGCGCTCGCTCGTCGACGGAGTCAGCCGGCGGAGCGCGCTCGCGCTCTTTCGGCGCCTCTCGCGTGGGCTCGTCACCGTCGTCGACGGCGACGAGCGCTTCGTCTTCGGTAGCCCTGACTCCCTGGCGGCGACGATCGTGATTCGCGATCCGGCGGCCTACCGCGCGCTCCTCCTCGGCGGCAGCGTCGGAGTGGGGGAGGCGTACATGCAAGGCCACTGGACCTGCAACGACCTCACGGCGCTCACGCGCATCTTCGCGCAGAACCTCGATGCGCTCGGGGCGATGGACAGCGGACCGGCGCGAATGGCGAGGCTCGTCGGCGATCTCGTGACGCGGCTCTCGAGCCGCAACACGCGCGCGGGCAGCCGGCGGAACATCGCGCACCACTACGATCTGTCGAACGAGCTCTTCGCGCTCTTTCTCGACCCGTCGATGATGTACTCGAGCGCGATCTTCGAGTCCGAGTCGTCGACCCTCGAAGAGGCGCAGGTCAACAAGCTCGATCGCATCTGTCGCAAGCTGGAGCTCGACCCGAGCGACCACCTGCTCGAGATCGGCACGGGCTGGGGCGCGCTCGCGATCCACGCGGCACAAAAGTACGGCTGTCGCGTCACGACAACCACGGTGTCGGCCGAGCAGCACGCTCTCGCGAGCGAGCGCGTGCAGGCCCTCGGGCTCGGCGACCGGATCGAGGTGCTCCTCCGCGATTATCGCGACCTCGACGGGCAGTACGACAAGCTCGTCTCGGTCGAGAT
>JANXVA010000556.1 GCA_025351875.1 Myxococcales bacterium
CGCGCCGCCGCCAAAACCCCCCCCCCACGCCAGCGACTCGAGAGCCTCGGCCAGCTCGCCGGCGGCGTGGCGCACGACTTCAACAACCTGCTCTCGCCGCGGAGCTCACGCGCCGGCTCCTTGCGCTCGGGCAGCGGCAGCCGCTACGACTCGCGCCCGCCGACTCCAGCGCAATCCTGCGTTCGGTCGTCGGCATGCTGGACGCGAGACCGAGGAGCGTCTCAAGGCGGAGTGAGCGGCTCGACGATGATCTTGCAGGCGATGCGCTTGCCCTCGTCGACGCGAAGGACCACGCCCTTGAAGGCAGTGGCGGTGTCGCCGATCCCGATCGTCCCCTCGATCGATGCTCCCGCCCGGAACTTCACGTCCGGGGGGTTCACGGGCGTCATGAGGATCCCGATCTCCGAGTAGTTGATCGTCTCGAAGAGCAACGGCATGCCGTGGTGGACGACGGCCACCGGCACCTTGCCGGTGAAGCGCAGCGCGTGACGGCGCGAGTCAGCGACGTCGCGAAGGTAGATTGGCTGCGGACCCGTCGAGCGCTCGACCTTGTAGAGCTCGCGGGTCTTCAGCTCCATCGCCGTGAGCCGACGCCCGTAGACGCACGCGGTGTCGAGGTTGATGCGGCGTTCCTGGATGTCCGGCTCGGGGATCGCGCTGTGGCCGTGCACGACGATCTTCGAGTAGTTCGGCTCCGGCATGCCCGGCCGATGGCGCATCCACACCATCTCCTCGCCGTGGATGGCGACGTCGATATCCTCGACGGTCGTAGGGACGCCCGCGTGCACGAAGCAGTGGTCGCCCTGGATGAAATGGTAGGGCAGGGCGTCGAAGAACTCGCGGTGCTCCTGGGGCATCACGAACACGCCGTCGTGGTCGGCGTACGAGGCGAGCGTCGCGCTGCCACCGTTGTAGATGAAGCGCGCGACGCGGCGTGAGTCGGAGCCGTCGAGGAACTCGCGCAGCATGAGCTCGTGGTTACCGAGGAGGCAGACCACGCGGCAGTACTGCTGGAGATCGAGGATCGTGTCGACGACGCCGCGCGAGTCGGGGCCGCGATCGATGTAGTCGCCGAGGAAGACCACGAGCGAGTCGCGCTTCAGCGGGAGCTTCTGGATGAGGGCGCGCAGCTCCTCGGCGCAGCCGTGGACGTCGCCGATGGCGAACACCGACGACGGGTCATCCATAGAGCCGGGTGCTTCCGACGCGCCACGCGTATCACGCGCCATTCGCCTCGAGGATAACCGGATTTCGGCGCGGCGTCGCGTCAGTCCGTCCGCCTCGGTGTTGAAGAGGCGCAGCGTGTCGGACAGCCGGCCCAAAAAGGCCGCGCGCGGCCTCGACTACGCCGCGACCTTCACGAAATCCGGACTGGGACGGGCGAAGTGGTAGCCCTGGAGGAGGTCGCAGCCGAGCTCGGTCAGCTTCGCGAGCTCGTGGACGGTCTCGACCCCCTCGGCGACCAGCTTCATCCCGTTGTCGCGACAGGTGGTCACCATCGACCCGACCAGGCTTTGTCGAAGGGGCGAGGCGGCGAGATCACGCGTCAGGCTCATGTCGAGCTTCACGAAATCCGGCTCGAGCATGGCGACACTGCTGAGCCCTGCGTAGCCGGCGCCCAGATCGTCGATGGCGAGCCGGAAGCCGAGCGAGCGGAGCCGCCGCATGCGCGCGGCGATGTCCCCGACGTCGTCGATGGCGCCGCGCTCTGTGATCTCGAGGACCACGTTGTCGGCATACGAGGCGAGCGGGCTCGACGAGGAGAAGAGATCGGCGTCGAACAGATCCTGGGTGTGCACGTTGACGAAGAGCATCGCGCCACGGGGGACGTTCGCGGCGGCGTCGGCGCAGAGCTCGCGGACCGCGCGCCCGAGCTCAGGCATCCGGCCGGAGCGCTCGGCGTACTCGATCATCGGCATGGGCGTCTGGAACCCAGGCTCGCGGCTGCGCATGAGCGCCTCGTACGCGACGGGACCGTGCGCCGCGAGCGAGACGATGGGCTGGAAGGCCATCCAGAGCGAGCCGAGCGCGCGATCGAAGCCCGCGGCCAGGGCCGGATTCGCGCCGACCTCGCGGGGCTTTCGATGAGCCGTCTGCGCGCGGCTGACGGCCCGAAGGAGCGCCTCGCGGTCGATGGGCTTGGTCAGGTACTGAACGGCGCCGAACTCGATGGCGTCGCGCGCTGACTCGATCGAAGGAGCACCGGTCATCAAGATGACGGGCATGTCGCACCCGTAGCTGCGGAGAACGCCGAGCAGCTCGGTGCCGCTCATGCCTGGCATGTGGATGTCCGAGAGGACGACGTCGTAGCCGCCCGCCATCGCATCGCGCGCCGCGTGCTGTGCGTCCACGGCCTTTTCGACGGTGTAGCCCGCGGCGACGAGCACCCGCTCGACCGCTCGAACGACGAGCTTGTCGTCGTCGACGAGGAGCACGTCCGCCTGCTTCTGGCGCGGGTGGAGGTTGCTCGGAGGCTTCGTGCTTTCCATCATGATCGTCGGGATGTGGATACGGCCACCGCCCGGCGACGCTGAAGGGGCCGGTGACCTAAGGAACGTCTTTCTTCGCGGCGTTCGCGAGCTCGTTGGCCCATCGGCGGAGGCGATCCTCGTCGGGACCCTCGAGCATGATGCGGAGCTTGGGCTCGGTCCCGCTCCAGCGGACCAGCACGCGCCCGTCGGCGCCGAGGGCATCCTTCACCTTTGCGGTGCCGAGCGAGAGGTTTCGCATCTGCTCGAGCGGCTGCCGGGCGCTCAACGTGACGTTCTCGAGGACCTGCGGGACGCGCTCCATCGCCTCCTTCGAAAGCTCGGAGAGGGGCCGCCCGGTGCGCACCATGATCGCGAGGACCTGGAGCGCCGCGACGATGCCATCGCCGGTCGACGCATGGTCGAGGAAGATGAGGTGGCCGGACTGCTCGCCGCCCAGGTTGAAGCCGCCGCTACGCATCGCCTCGACGACGTAGCGATCGCCGACCTGCGTTCGCACGAGCTTGCCGCCGCGCGCTTGCATCGCGCGCTCGAGGCCGAGGTTGCTCATCACGGTGGCGACCAGCGTCTTCTTGGCGAGCTGACCGTCGTCGAGCATGCGGCCGGCGCACATGGCCATGACGACGTCGCCGTCGACGATCTGACCCTTCTCGTCGATGACGATGAGCCGGTCGGCGTCGCCGTCGAGCGCGATGCCCATCTGCGCGCCGCGCTTCACCACCTCGGCGCGCACGTTGTCGGGCGCCAGCGCGCCGGCGTCCTTGTTGATGTTGGTCCCGGTGGGCTTGACGCCGATCGCGGTGACGTTGGCGCCGAGCTCGCTGAAGACGAGCGGCGCCACCTTGTACGCGGCGCCGTGCGCGCCGTCGACGACGACGCGGATGTTGTCGAGCGAGAGCCCGCGCGGGAACGTCGCCTTGGCGAACACGACGTAGCGGCCCCCGGCGTCATCGAGGCGCGAGGCCTTACCGATGCCGGGACCGGTCGGGCGCGGCCCGAGCAGAGAGGCGTCGGCCATGAGGCGCTCGATCTCCGCCTCCATCTCGTCGGCGAGCTTGAAGCCGTCGTCGCCGAAGATCTTGATGCCGTTGTCCTGGTACGGGTTGTGGCTCGCGCTGATCACGATGCCCGCGTCCGCGCGCATGCTCACCGTGAGCTGCGCGACGGCGGGCGTCGGGATGGGACCGCAAAGGATGACGCGCGCGCCCATCGAGCAGATGCCCGCGGCGATCGCCTGCTCGATCATGTACCCGGAGAGGCGCGTGTCCTTGCCGATGAGCACGCGAGGCGTGTGGGCCTTGTTCCTCCCGGCAACGAACGCGACGGCCTTGCCGAGCGCGAGGGCGAGCTCGGGCGTCATCGGCGGCTCGTTGGCGACGCCGCGGATGCCGTCCGTGCCGAAGAGCT
>JANXVA010000646.1 GCA_025351875.1 Myxococcales bacterium
AGAGCTGCTCAAGACGAAGCGGATGAGCAAAGAAGCCACCGCCAAGGTCAAGAAGGAGCTCAAGAAGCTGAAGATGATGCACCCGACGAGCGCGGAAGCGACCGTCGTGCGCAACTACATCGACTGGATCCTCGGCCTGCCTTGGTACGACAAGAGCGAGGAGAACTACGACCTCGTGAAGGCGGAGGAGATCCTCGAGGAGGATCACTACGGCCTCAAGAAGATCAAGGAGCGCATCCTCGAGTACCTCGCGGTGCAGGCGCTCACGAAGAAGCTCAAGGGGCCGGTCCTCTGCTTCGTCGGCCCTCCCGGCGTCGGCAAGACGAGCCTCGCGAAGAGCATCGCGCGCTCCACCGGTCGCAAGTTCCAGCGCCTCTCTCTCGGTGGCGTGCGCGACGAGGCCGAGATCCGCGGCCACCGCCGCACGTACATCGGCGCGCTTCCCGGCAAGCTCATTCAGTCGCTCAAGAAGGTCGGCACGAACAACCCGGTCTTCTTGCTCGACGAGATCGACAAGATGTCGACCGACTTCCGCGGCGATCCGGCGGCGGCGCTGCTCGAGGTCCTCGACCCGGAGCAGAACCACGCGTTCAACGACCACTACCTCGACCTCGATTACGATCTCTCGGACGTGATGTTCATCACGACGGCGAACACGCTCGGCTCGATCCCGGTCCCGCTCCAGGACCGCATGGAGATCATCCAGCTCAGCGGCTACACCGAGTACGAGAAGATGAACATCGCGGTGAAGTACCTGGTCCCGCGCCAGAAGGTCGACAACGGCCTCGCCGAGGTCCCGGTCACGATCAGCGAGAACGCAATCCGGACGATCATCCATCATTACACGCGCGAGGCCGGCGTTCGCTCGCTCGAGCGCGAGATCGCCAGCATCTGCCGCAAGGTTGCGCGCCACGTCGTCGGTGCCGGTCCCGAGAACAAGGACAAGCCGATCGATGTCGTCGCGAAGAACGTCCCGACCTACCTCGGCGTGCCCAAGTACCGCCTCAACAAGAAGGAGGAGCGCGACGAGGTCGGCCTGACGAATGGTCTGTCGGTCACCAACAGCGGCGGCGGCGAGCTCCTCGCGTGCGAGGTCGCGGTCGTGTCCGGCAAGGGCAAGCTCGTGATCACCGGTCTCCTCGAGAAGGGCATGGAAGAGAGCGCCCAGGCGGCGATGAGCTACGTGCGCTCACGCGCGCAGGTGCTCGGCCTCGAGCCGGATTTTTACCAGAAGGTCGACGTTCACGTTCACTTCCCGGAGTTCATCCGGAAGGACGGCCCGTCGGCGGGCGTCACGATGGCCACGTCGCTCGCGAGCGCGCTCATCAAGGTGCCCGTGAAGCGTGACCTCGCGATGACCGGTGAGCTCACGCTCCGCGGTCGCGTCATGCCCATCGGCGGCCTCAAGGACAAGATGCTCGCGGCTCATCGCGCCGGCATCACGACGGTCGTAGTCCCGCGCGAGAACCGCAAGGATCTGCGGGAGGTGCCGCGCCGCGTGCTCAAGGCGACGCGTGTCGTGCTCGTCGAGCACATGGATGAGGTGCTCCGCGAGGCGCTCTGCATCCCGGATCCCGACGCGGTATTCGGACCGCCGCGCGAGAGCTGGGAGTACATCGACGGCGAGCTCGTCGTGCGTGGGCAGGGCGTCCCCACGCCTCGCGCTGCCGCGGCGGCGCTGCTGCCTGCGGGCACACCGGTAGGCGACGGTTCGGACGGCGGTGTGCCCGCGCCGACCGGAAACGCCTGAGCGACCGACCGGCCTCACCAGCGGAGATCGCGGAAGAAGAGCTCCCCGTCGATGGTCTCGCGGAACGAGGCCTCGGCGCGCACGCCTTCGGCCACGAACGGAACGACGGCACCGAGGACCTCCGGTGCGCGCAGGATGCGATGATGCCCGAGCCCGTGCGTCGACACGAGCGTGCCCGCAGGAGCGGCGTGCGCGATGGACTCGCCGTCGCTGAACGGAACGATGCGGTCGCCCACGTCGTGGACGACGAGGTGGGACGGGACCACCGCGCGGCGTCGGTGCGCACGTCGAGCTCGTCCATCCGCAGGCCGTACCGCCGCTCGAGGCGCGCGATCATGCGGTGCTGGAGGCTCGCGTCGAGGCCTAGCATCGAGCCGAAGCCCGCCGCGAAGCGCTCAGGGCTGACGGGAGGCGCGACGAGGGCGAGGCGGGCCGCGCGCACCCCGAGGCGGGTCGCGAAGAGCGAGGCCGCCCCGCCAACGGAATGGCCGACGATGGCGTGGAGAGGGCCGAGGTGAACGGCGACGGACGCGATCGCACGTGCATGCGCGACGATGGAGGCCAGCCCTCGGGGCGCGTCTCCGTGGCCCGGAACGTCGAAGGCGACGACGCTGAAGCCGCGCCTCACGAGCGGCTCTGCGAGGTGGGCGAGCTGCGAGCCGCGCCCCTCCCACCCGTGGACCAGCAGGACGGTCGACGCGCCCGTCCCCCAGCGCCAGGCGGGGAGCTGCTGGCCGTCGTGGGTGACCGACAAGCGCTCCGCAGTCGCGAGCGCCTGCGCCTCCCAGGCGGGACGACGATGGCGACGCGGCGTGAGGAAGAGGCGTTCGGCGTAGCCCGAGGCGAGGGCAGGGGCGTACGGGCCGATCACGCGCAAGCCGGCGCGGGCCGCGCGGATCGCGAGTGGCAGCCCCGAAGGCTTGCGTGTTGAAGAACGAACGTTCGTGCTGTTATGGGGGCTAGCGAGGGCCATGAGTTGCTCCACCTGGTCGGATGAGAGAGCGAGCGTGGGGGTCGCGTGGCCGGTCAGGCGACGCGTGCGTCCGTGAGGATGCGTTCGAAGGCGGCGCGAGCTCGACGCTCCGCGCGGGCCGGATCGCCGATGCGGCGAAGGAAGTGGTAGCCGTATGCGATCGAGTAGACCTCGTGCGCGAGCTGCTCTGTGTCGAGGTCCTTGCGGAAGTGCTTCTCCTCGATGGCGATCCGGGCGGCGCCGGCGATTGTCGCGAGCCAGTCCTTCTGGGAGGCGACGAACCGATCGCGCGCCGGTCCTGGGCGATCGTCGAGCTCGACGCCCGCGACGACGAAGATACAGCCCCCGGGCATGAAGTCCTGCTTGGACCAGGCGAGCCAGTTGTCGACGAGCGCGCGGACGCGCGGCTCCCCGCGGCTCTTTTTCAGCGCCGGGGCGACGACGAGGGCGACGAAGCGCTCGGCGGCCTCCTCGAGGATCGCGACCTGCAGGTTCTCCTTGGACGCGAAATGGGCGAACAGCCCGCTCTTCGACATGCCGACGTGCTCGGCCAGCTTGCCGATGGTGATGCCCTCCAGGCCGAGCTGCGTCGCGAGCGACAGAGCCGAGCCGAGGACCGACGCCCGCGTGTCTTCGCCTTTGGTGACCATGGCTACAGCACATAAAATAGAACGATCGTGCTGGATGTCAAGGGCACCTCTGCGGCCCCGTGAATCGTGGGCGAACGGCGGTGATGACGATTGGATCGCGATACATCCTTGACGTCGCGCGCCAAGGTGGGCTAACTCCGCGTCCTCAATCGAAGTGTTTGGGGCGGGTAGCTCAGCGGTAGAGCGCTGGCTTTACACGCCGGATGTCGCAGGTTCAAGCCCTGTCCCGCCTACTGAAGAAGTCAGCAGGACAAAGGGAGTGGAGTCGTAGTAGAGAGAATCGTTCGCCAGTTGGGGCGGTAGTTAAGTTGGTTATAACGCCGGCCTGTCACGCCGGAGGCCGCGGGTTCGAGTCCCGTCCGCCCCGCCAACTACCCTGAGAAATCAGGGGTACCGAGCGACGCAGCACGAAGAGGGATCGAGGAGCCATCCTCGGTCCTTTTTTCGTTCCGGGGGCTGCTCACACACTCGCGACCGGACGTCCTCGGGCGCCGCGGGGCCTCGTCGGTCAACGCTTCTGACCTATCATCCGCGGCCATGGCGGCTGCGTTCTCCGCGAATCGTGACATCAAGGTCGAGGCCGCCGAGACGGCCCCCGGGCTCTATACGCTCCGCACGCGCGGCCTCGCAGAGCGGAAGCGGCCGGAGCTCGAGATCGCTGGTGTCCCCGAGGTCGCGCTCAACGGCGCGGGCGGCGTCATCAACATGATCGCTGACTACTCGGTGAAGAACGCCGAGGTCTTCGCGGACCAGACCGTCGGCAACGTGCTCGCTGTCGGTGACGAAGGCCGCAAGCTCCTCCTCGTGGTCCGCGCCGTCACTGCCGAGAAGCCGAAGGGCGGCCTGTGGGCGAAGCTCTCCGGGGGCGGCAAGGGGGTGCTTCGCCTCGTGGACGTCAGCGTCCACAGCGCAGCTCCGCTCACCGCGATCGCGACGATGCTCGTGCATCGCGCCGCCGTCCGCCGCGCGAAGGACGACGACGACGGCGCCCGCTCCGAGCTGGAGGCCGCGATCGCGACGCTGCCCGGCGAGGCCGGCGCGGGTGAGCCGCCGTCGATCGGTGGTGCGGACGGTGCGTTCAACTGGCAGAACCACCTTGCGTATCTCGACCTCGCCACGCTCGCCGGGGACGACGCCGACCTCGGCGCCAAGCACTTCGGCGATGCGCTCGTGCGCTCCGAGGCCCTCGCCTCCCGCGAGCTCGGCGCGAGCTCGGCGGAGGTGAGCGCGCTCACCGCCGTCGACGTGATGCGAGAGGCCAGGCGTGTCATCGAGCACAACCTCGCGAACGCGGAGCGCCGTCCGGGGCCGGCGCCCAGCCTGATGACGGTGGCTAGCCCCATCTGGGAGCGCGTGGAGGGCGGCCAGGCCGCACGTCGTGCGAGCCTCCTCCCGGCGAAGCTGCTCTCGCTCTACTACGACGGGGTCGTGGCAGAGCGCCTGCTCGGCGACGGTGCCACGCTCGCGAGCGCGATCCTGGAGCGCGACCGCAAGGCGCCCTGGCGAGCCGCATGGGTGGCGCGTCCGACGCGCGCCGTGTGGATCAGCGAAGAGGCGCCGCTGTCGGAGCCACTGGGTCCGCTGCACGCTGCAGACGGAGTGGTGTCGACTGTGCTCGCCGACCTCGCGCGATGCTTTCGCGCGGGTGCGACGAACGAGGAGATCCTCGCGCGCTATGCATCGCGCGGCGGCGCCTCGCCCGCGGAGCTCGCGGCGCTCGCGGCCATCGACGCAAAGCTCGCGCAGCTCGAAACATTCGAGGGCGAACAGTACCTCGAGGCGATGAGCACGACGTAGCCGTTCAGGGCACGACGAAGTCGAAGTTCGCGCCCCAGTTCCAGAGGTCGTAGCCGTAGCGCGACGGAGTCGCGTCGGAGTCGCGCAGGTTGCCGCGGGCGCCGCCGCCGTACACGGTGCCTGGCCCGATGCAGCGGGTTGCGGGGCTGATGTCCTGGTTCTGCGCGTAGCGAAGCCTCATGTTCACGCCGCTCGGCGCCGCACCGAGCGTGATCGTCACGGTGTCCGCGCCCGTCACGGCGACGTTGGAGATGGCGACGAGCGTGCCGTTGTCGACGAAGTCGAAGCCGAAGTTGCCCGGGTTCGTGACGTGAACGGTGTCGAGCGTCAGCGGCGGCGCGGGCACGAAGTACGTCACGGTGACGACGCTGCCGGCACGCGAGATGGTCTTGGGGCGCAAGGGCTCCCACTTCTGGCCCCCGAGCACGACCCGCGCGTACGCCTTCGCGAAGTACTCGCCGAGGCGGCGCTGGCCGGTGCTGTCGAAGTGGAGGCAGTCGTCGAGGACGGAGAGAGGGTACGCGGGCGTCACATAGACGACCTTGCCGGGGACACGGATGTGCGCGTCGAGCTGCAGCTGCGCGAGGGCGCTCGTTCGCGTCGACGTCCAACCGCTGATCGCGGAGATGAAGAGCGGGACGCTCTGGGCCTGTCCGGTGATGGCCTTGATCTGTGCCTCGTAGTCCTGCTGCCACTCGACGAGGCCGTCGCTGTAGTCCTTGATCTTGTTGGGGACGCCGTCGGTCCCGGGGAGCGGGAACTCCGACGTGCCGTCGACGTAGGCGTAATGGTCGCTCTCGCCATGAATGGCGACGACGGCACGCACCACGTGGGTCTTGCCGGCGGCGGCGGCTAGCGCCTTTGCGCTCGCGACCTCTGACATGCCTTGCGCGAACGGGCTCAGATGCCCGCGATCCGCGTTGTACTGGCAGAACCCCTTGCGGAGGCACCAGTACGTGTTGCCGCTGCGGCCGTGCATCGACGCGAGGACGTCGTGCTTCGTCGGATAGCCAGCGCGAGCACCGAAATCGAATTTCTGGGCCGCCAGGTGCGAGATCTCGTCGGCGATGCCGTTGGCTGAGGTCTCGACCTTGTAGTTGAAGAACTGGTCCGACTCGACGAGCGGCACGAACGCGGTGGGCGTCTGGTACGAGCTGCAGCCGTTGCCGTCGCAGCTCGTCATCGGCATCACGCCGGTGTCGAACATCAGGTTCGTGAAGGGCTGCACGTTCGAGAGGAGCGCGATCCCCCCGTTCGCGACCGCGTTGCTCTGGCCGGTGATGAGGATGTGATTCACGTCGTAGTCGACGTAGGTGGGCGAGAGCGGTCCCGGCGGCGGGCCGGCCTCGGCGGCGTCGCTCGCGTCGGCGGCGCTCGCATCACCGGCATCCCCGCTGCTCGCGTCGGCGCCCGCCTCGCCGATGGTCGACGACGCTCCGTCGTCGGCGGGGGAGACGGATCGGTCGTCGGCGCCGTCCTCTCCGAGGGGCGCTCCGCCCTCGGCCCCCGCGTCGGTGCCGGCGCTCTCCGAGCAACCGTACGCAGTTCCGAGAACCGCCGCTGCGGCCGCCGCGATCAGGAGCGCGCGGTGGCGTGGGGGATGCGGGTGGCGCCTCGTCATCTCGAAAGGCAACGTAACACCCGACCGCAATCACGCTCGCGATCAGGGCAGCGTGCGGCTTCTTTTCAGCGCGCGGGGAGAATCGCCTCACCCGTCGTGGACGCGACGATGCGACCTGCGGTCGCCGCCGAGCGATCGATGAGCATCAGGCGCGCGCCGAGGGCAGCGACCGGCACGTCGAACGAACGGCCATCCGCGATGACTCGGCGTACTGCGCGCTCCGGGCGCTCGTTCACCACCACGACGAGACACGCGCGGGGCGCGACGAGCGTTCGCGATGCAACGCCCCATTCTCCGGGCGATGTCGGGATCGCGGCTGCCGTGAGCGCCGCGCCGAGCAGCTTCACGAGCGGTTCCCGTTCACGCGCGAGCTCGAGCGCGAGCGGCTCGTGCCACACGTTCCCC
Source organism: Myxococcales bacterium (assembly GCA_025351875.1). Lineage (GTDB taxonomy): Bacteria > Myxococcota_A > Polyangia > Polyangiales > Polyangiaceae > Labilithrix. Next base: position 7,197 of record JANXVA010000646.1, read on the forward strand.
GAGAGGGGCACCCCGCTGGCCTTGTCCGCGCGTCGCACGGACTCCTGGAGCAACCCCTCGAACGCGACCCACCCGGAGTCGCTCCATGCCGTCCGCTCGTGGACCGCGACCGGGCGCGCTTGTCCGAGGACGCCGAGGGCGCGCAGGGACGGCGTCTCGAGACCGTACGAGTCACCCTCGATCGGCCCGGTGAAGAGGACCTTCGCGCCGCGTCGCGACGCCTCGAGGATCGCGAGCGCCGCCGCTTCGTCGAGGACGTCGGCGGCGGGGACGAGCACGAGCTTGGCACCCGAGAGACGCGCCGGTGTGAGTCGCAGGTCGGAGATGGCGGTCGGCACGACACCGAAGCGTTCGGCCAGCGCCCGCACGGTGATCTTCGTGGCGTCGATCGCGTTGGTGCGTCCCAGGAACGCGCGCGCGTGAGGGATGACGAGGACGACCGGATCGGCCTCGAAGTCGTCGAGCAGCGGCGCGGCCTTCCGCAAGAACGTGGCGAGATCGATCATCGGATCGAGCTCGGGCTTGGCCGTCCCGTCAGGCCGAAAGAGGCCGATCGTCGCCTCTTCGTCGATCGGCATGTACGGGTTCACGTTCCAGGCCCACTCGACGACGCCCGCGCCTCGCCCGGCGAACGCATACGCGAGCTTTCGCTCGAGGAGGCGCGCCGCGACGTCGGGTGATCGCCACGGCGCACCGTCGATGTCCTCGAGGCGCATGAGACCCGTCTCCTGATGGAGGCTCGGCTTTTCGGGCACCTTGGTGGTCACGCCGTCCCACAGGAGGTCGTCGTTCTTCCACCACGTGTGCACGGCGGTGTAGTCGAGCGACGCGGCCATCAGCTGCTGCGTCGGCCTCTCGTAGATGCCGCCCTCGTCCTGGCCGAGCGTCACGAGCGGATCGGCGCCCGCCGTGTGGAGGATGTCGCGCATCTGCGAGGCCCAGCCGGCGACGACCTCCTGAGCGAATTCGTGGAAGTCGCGCACCTTGCGCGGCCGCCGCGCCACCTGCACGAACGCCTGCGCGAAGTCCTCGGGGCGAGGGACACCGAGCGGATCGGCGGACGGCTCGTGCCAGAGCGCACGGAGCTTCGGGAGATCGTCGCCGTGCTTCCTCTTCACCCACGACGCCCAGGCGCGCTTCTCGTGCTCGTCGCCGATGGCGCGCGTGCTCCAGAGTGCGGCGCGGGGCGCGTAGGAGGGCTCGTTGATGAGATCCCAGTGGATCCACCGGTTCCCGCGATAGCGCGTCGCGAACAGCGTGAGCAGCTCGCGCTGGCCCTCGATCGCGCGCGGATCGAGATACGGGTTGTCACCCGTGAACGACGGAGGAAGGAACGCGAAGAGGTTGAAGCAGACGACGATCCCGTGGCGCGCCGCCGTGTGGACGAAGGCGTCGAGCGCGGAGAGCACGTTCTCGTCGATCGCGCCGGGGTCGACCATCGCGCGCGACCAGGCCGTCCAGAGACCCGTGCGCACGAAGTTGATGCCTCGCTGCTGCATCGCCGCGAAGTCGGCGTCCCAGACGTGCGGGTTCGGTTCGAATAGGAATTTGCGATGCACGTCCGACGCCATGTAGGTCGTGCCGACGACCGGAAACGGCTTGCCGTCCTTGCGCAGCCAGTCGCGCGTGACCTCGAGCTTCTTCGCTGATGCGAAGAGCTTCTCGTCCTTCACGACGAAGCCGGAGCGCGCAACGTGCGGACTGAGCTTTGCCTCGTTGCCGGTCGCGCGCGACTCGACCGTGACGTGGAAGAGCCCCGGCGGGAGCCTGGTCCGGACCGGAACCAGCGCCGTGCGTGACTCGGGAGTGCCCGCGAGCGTCACGTCGGTCGCGAAGACCTCGAGGCCGCGCTCGTCCTTCACGACGACGTGCGCGTGCGAAGGGGGCTCCTCGCCCAGACGCACGTGGAACCGGCGCTGCGTGACGCGGAGCTGAGCCTGGTCGCCTGGCTCGACCGACGCGCGCACCGGCTGGACGCGGAGCTCCGACGCGCCCTCGAGCGCGCGTGAGACGATCGCACGCACCAGTGGCGCGTCGAGGTGCGCGTCGCTCGTGGCAAGGACCCACCGTGCGCCCGCCGCGTCCCCGCGGTGATGGTCGATTTCGAGCAAAGGGCACCCGCGAGGTATGCCGGCGGCGTCGAGAACGTGCACGAGGGGCCGGGCGACGGCATCGCGCGGGCCGGCTGACCCGTGCTCGTCCGGCATGTCCTTGTTCGTGGCGAGACGAAGCGTGAGCGCCCAGGTGGTGGTCGGATCCGGGAAGCGCGCCGAGAAGCCCGCGTCGGCGTCGTTCCCGATCGCGAGCCTCGTCGTCGCGTTCGGGGGGCGTGCAACGGCTTCCGCCGGGCCGATCAGGAGATCATGCGCGAAGGACGTCTGGCGCGAACCTCGCACCCATGCCCCGCTCGCTCCAGAGCGGACGGGCTCGTGAAACGGCGCACCACCGAGCACGGCGAGCCCGCCGCCGCGGCGCAGGAAACCGCGGATGCGGGGCCACGCCTCGAGCGGGAACGCGCTTCCGTACGGGAGCACGAGGACATCGACATCGCGCCGCCGAAGACGCGCGACCAGCGCGTCGACACTCGACGCGCGATCGACAGGCAGGCCGTCGAGGCCTGCGTCCAGGACACCGTCCTCGAGCTCCGGGGCGTCCAGCGTCGGGAAGCCGGCGGCGCGAAACACGAGCGCGCGCGGTGCCCGCGCCGGATCGCGCCGATCGATGTCGTCGTCCTCAGGCCCGTACGAGCCGCGCTCGCGATTCATGGACGGGGACGTGCCCGCCGCCGCGCCTGCCGCCGCGCCGCCCCGTGTGCTCGCGGGCGACTCCACGGGTGCCCTCGATCGACCTGCGCACGCCGCAGAGAGCGCGCAAAACGCCACCAGCAGCGCTAGGCGTGGGGTGTGACGGAGAGCTGAGCGGCGCGGTGGGCGGACGGGCGCGAACGATGACATTCACCGCAGAATATAGGCGCAAAACTGCCTTCGCGCGGCGCTCGTCAGTAGGTCGTGGGACTCGCGTGGCTGACCGCGTCGGTCTCGCCGGCCAGGCCGTTCGAGTGCGCGGCCGCCGTCGCCGAGCGGTCGCCGCTCGATAGGCCAAGGCGCTCTCCGATGCCGAGCTGCTCGAGCTGCCCGAGGACCTTGCCGTAGCTGTCCTTCGCGATGCCGAGCGTTCGGTTCCGTGTGCGAGGGCTGAAGAACATGACGGCCGTGATTCCGCCCGCGATCGCGATGCCCATCGCGCCGAGGATGTATGGGGCGACCGACGCCTTCTTCCGGGGCCAGAGCATCGGGATGACCGGCAATGCGCGGAGGACAGTGTTGAACAGCTTGGTGGTGTCTTTCAGGCGGGGCATGACGACGTTTGCTGCATCACGCATACCCGGCAGAGGTGACCGCGATTCCCCGTCATCGAGCGTATTCCTGCGAGGCTCGTTAGAACGAGCCTGATGCATTTTTCCCCGATTGTGACGCGCTGCAGCCATGGGGCCAGGTCGCCCGCGCTACCATCGGCGCCGTGACGACCACGCCCACAGGCTACCTCCACGGTTACCGCGCAGAGGAGCGCGAACGCTTGCACCGCCAGGCAGGGTTCCTCGCGCCGACGGTGCACGACGGTCTGCCATTCCAGCGTCGGACGAAGCTCATCGAGGTGGGGTGCGGCGTGGGGGCGCAAACGGAGATCCTGCTGCGTCGATGGCCGGAGCTCCACGTGACGGGCGTCGAGATCAACGACGAGCAGCTCGCCGAGGCGCGCCGCTTCCTCGCGTCGATCCCGTCGGCGAGCGGCCGTGTCGCCCTCACCAAGGGCGACGCAACGAACCTCGCGATCGACGCCGAGAGCTTCGATTCGGCCTTCCTGTGCGGGGTGCTCGAGCACGTCGGCGATCCGGCGCGTGTGCTCGCGGAGGTACGCCGTGTGCTGGTGCCCGGGAGTCCGATCGTGTGTAGCGAGGTCTTGAACGCGACCTTCTTCGTCGACCCCTACAGCAAGGACACCCTCCGGTACTGGACTTCACTGAACGAGCAGCAGCTCGCGATGGGCGGCGATCCGTTCGTGGGCGCGAAGCTCGGCAACCTGCTCGCTGGTGCGGGTTTTCGCGACGTCGTGACCGAGGTGAAGAGCTTCCACCTCGACAATCGTGACCCGGTTGCGCGAGCTGAGTTCCTCGCGTACTGGACGGACCTCCTGCTCTCGAGCGCTCCGGCGCTCCTCGACGCGAAGAAGGTGGACGAGCGCGTGGTGGACGGGATGCGCGTGGAGCTCGCTCGCGTCGCCAACGATCCGAACAGCGTGTTCTTCTACGCGTTCATCCAGGCTCGCGCGCGCGCGTGAGGGCGAGCCGTCAGCCGACCTTGGCGACGGCGCTCGGCTTCTCGCGCTTGATGTTGAAGATGCGAAGCGGCTTCTCCTTGCCCTTGAGATGGGCCGGAGGGAGCTCCTCGACTTCGAACCGAGGCCCGAGGCGCGCAAGGCTGTACTCGCTGACGATGACCTGACCGGCGAGGGCGATGCCGCAGAGACGTGCGCTCGTGTTCACCGTGTCACCGATGACCGTGTAGCTCATTGCTTTCGAGCTACCGACGTAGCCGGCGATGAGCGGTCCCGTGTGGAGGCCCATGCCGACCGCGAGCGGAGGGTGACCACCCTCGACGCGCTTGCGGTTGAACTTACCGAGCACTTCCATCTGCTCGAGCGCGCACTGCACGGAGCGGACGGCGTCGTCGGGATGGGTCGCCGGGGCGCCCCAGAACGCCATGATGCCGTCGCCCATGAACTTGTCGAGCGTGCCTTCGTATTTGAAGATCGTGTCGACCATCTGCTCGAAGTAGTCGTTGAGAAGCTCGTTGATGACGCCTGCCGTGGCGCCCTCGCTCATGCGCGTGAAGCCGCGGATGTCGGAGTTGAAGACGGTGCACTCGGGGACGTGCACGCCGCCCTTCTTCACCTCGAGCTTGCCGGAGATCACCTGCTCGGCGACGTTCGGAGAGAGGAGGCGACTGAAGCGCTCCCTCGTCATGATCTCCTTCTCCATCTTCTTGCCGAGGAGGTTGTTCTCGATGAACATCGCCGCCTGGTTGCCGACGGTGGTGACGAGCTCGAGGTCCTTCTGCTGGAACTGCGCGAGCGACTCGGAGTCGAGCCAGAGCGCGCCCAGGACCTCCTTCTCGTGCAGGAGCGGGACGACGATGGCGCTCGAGATCCGGTTCAGGATCATCGATTTCCCCTTCGAGGCCGCGAAGTCCATCGAGGCGTCGTGCGTGAGAACGGCGGCTCGCTCGGTCATGACGTGCTCGAGGATCGTCGAGGAGACCTGGATGGGCGCGTCCGTTCCGTCGCGGCGGTGGGCCGCGCGGGGGAGCAGCTTGCCCTCGTCGTCGCGGAGGAGGATGACGGCGCGGTCCGCGTTCACGAACTTGAACAGCGACATCAGGATCTTGTGGAGCAGCTGATCGAGATCGCGCTCGAGGCCGATGTCGCGCGTCAGCTCCCAGGTGAGCCGCAAGCGCTCGTAGTCGACGCGCAGCTGCGGTGCGTCGTGCTGGATCTGATCGAAGGGGACGAAGCCCTTCGTCTGCGCGTTGATCTGCGTGCCGATCGCGCGCGCGGAATCGAGGACGTCGACGCGGGTTCCGCCGAAGCTCGGCGGGCGCTGCCCCGCGCGCGGGAGCGGCGGCGGCGGGAACCCCTGCTGCGCCTGTTGCGGATAGCCGGGCTGACCGGGGTAACCCCCCTGGACGGCGCCACCCTGGAGCACGCCGCCAGGTCGTTGCTGGCTCTGCACGGGCATTCCCATGGTGCCGCCGCCGTGGCCCATCGGGCCGTGCTGGCCCTGGCTGGGCATCGGACCGCTCGGCATGCCCATGCCCATGCTCGCCGGCACCGGCGGCGGAATGCTCGGCCCCTTCGACCACTGCGGCTGATGCTGCTGCATGCCGCCCTGTTGCGGCTGCTGCTGGGCCGGGACATTGGGTGCGTGATGCGGGTGCGCCACGGCGCCGGGACCAACGCCGCCCATGGGACCTGGGCCGCCCTGCGCGAAGGGTGGGGGAGCGTTGAAGTCGATCGCCGGGCCGTGCCCGTCGTCGTACCGAGCGCGTGTGGAGCCGAGCGCGATCTCGTCGCCGTGCCGGAGAGGCTGCTCGCCGCGGACGCGCTCGCCGTTGATGTACGTGCCGTTCAGGCTCCCGAGGTCGCGGAGGATGAACCCGCCGTCGCGCTGCTCGAGGATGCAGTGCTCCTTCGACACGATCTTGTCGAGGAGCTGGATGGAATTGTTGGGATGGCGCCCGAGGCTATTGATCGGGCGTAGCTCGATCGCCTGCTGTCCCTCGGCCGTCGCGAGGATCAAACGCGCCATCGCTGCACCATCGCTGAGAGCATCGTACCGTGAGCCTCTTCCATCGAACAGCGCTAAAGCGTTCTCACCTCCAACAGCATCCAGGCCCCCTTTTCCGCTGCCCGTTGGGCGGTCCTTGGGGCCGCCCTCGATCTGGACCCCCTGGGCCTGATCGGTCTGGTACGCTCAGGTGGGTATGGCCGAACGTGGCAAGCCAGGCACGCCAGATGCTGCAAATCGCGTCAGTTCACCCGACCGTCCGTCCTCGCGTAGCGCGGATCGTCCCTCGTCCCGCGGCGCGCTGAACGCCAAGGACGGCAAGGAACGGCCGTCAAAAACCGGCAAGGATGCCAAGGATCGGCCCTCCAAAACCAGCGCCGCTCGTGACGCGAAGGAGAACGAGATCGCCGCCAGGGCGAAGCGCCCGCCGGGCGAGCGGCGCGAGACCCTCGCGACGCCGTCGGCCGCAGCGCGCCGCGACCTCGAGAGCGACCCCCACCCTGAGGAGGTGACCAGCGGGTCATCCCAGGCCACGGCGGATTCTCCCCCGGCCTCGAGCGCTGGCTCCGTTCGCGCGTGGCTGGACGCGAACCGCGCGCCCGCGCCGGGTCAGGGGCGGGACCCGTTCCGCATTCCGGCCGAGCTCGTCGCGCAGAACACCGACCCGGCCATCCTCGCCGAGACACCGAGCGAGAGCGGCGGGCTGTTCGAGCTCGTCAGCACGATCGCGCGGCGTGCGCTGACGCTCGGCCTCGCCGCGCGCGAGCCCAGCTTCCACGTCTACGTGGCGGCGTCGCCGCAGGTGATGATCGAGGACGACATCGTTCGCTACGCGGAGCGCTTCGCCAAAGGGCGAGAGACGCCGCCGGACATCGTCTACGTCCACGATTTCGATCGGCCGGAGGCGCCGAAGCCTCTCATGGTCCCCGCAGGTGCGGGAGCCACGCTCGTCGCAGCGATGGATGCGCTGATCGATCGCCTGCGTCACGAGATCCGGGGCCTCTCGCAGCACGACGAGGTCCGCAAGGCGACGCAGAAGCTCGCCCACGAGCTCGAAGGAAAGAATCGCGAGGTCCTCACCGGTCTCGAGTCGACCGCGAAGACGCTCGGGTTTGGCATCCGCGCGGTGCAGGGCGGCGTCTCGACGTTCCCGATCCTCCACGGCAAGCCGCTCTCGGCCGAGCAGTTCACCGCGCTCGACGAGTCGACGAAGAAGGCGCTCGGCGAGGCCGAGGACCGACTGACCACGGAGGTCGAGAAGGCCGCCGTGCTCGTCCGCGATCAGAATGCGCGCTTCGACGCCGCCCGCGAGGAGGCGATGAGTCGCCTCTCCGAGGCCGTCATCCAGCGTGCGCTCGGGGAGCTGAAGAAGCTCCTCTCGGACTTCGGCACCGACGTCCTCTCTTATCTCGACAGCGTCGAGAAGGCGCTCGTCGAGGACTGGTCGGACTTCGTCGAGCAAGGTCCGGCCGCGCCGATCACCGAGGAACAGGCGGAGGCCCAGGGCACGCCCGAGATCGATCCCGAGCACGCGACGCGGCTCAGTCGTTTCAAGGTGAACCTCCTCGTCGCACACGAGGAGGAGGCTCCTCCTCCTGTCATCTACGAGACGAACCCCACCTACCCGAACCTCTTCGGCTACCTCGAACGTCGAGCGCGTTTTGGCGCGCTCCTCACGGACTTCACGCGGATTCGTCCGGGGTCGCTTCATCAGGCCTCGGGAGGCGTCCTCGTCGTGCGCGCGGCCGACCTCATGACCGACCCCATCATCTGGGAGCGCATGAAGCGCATCATGCGCGAGCGCCGCATCGGCGCCGAGGATCCGCTCGGCCCTCTCGGTCTCTACGCGACCACCTTGCGGCCCGTGCCGGTGCCCATCCGTGTGCGCGTGGTGCTCGTTGGTCCTCCCGATCTCTACGCTGCGCTCCTCGATGGCGATCCGGACTTCGCGGCGCTCTTCCGCGTGAAGGTCGAGATCGAGCCGTCCATCCCGCGCACCACGGAGAACCTCCGCGCGCTCGACGCCTATCTGATGCACATGGCGCGCGAGCGCGAGTGGGGTCAGTTCGACCGACGCGCCCGTGCCACGTTGCTCGACCTCGCCACTCGCCTCGCAGGCGATCGCCAGAAGGTCTCTCTCTTCCTGGCGCCCCTCGAGGAGACCGCGGCGTTCGCGAGCGCGCTCGCGGCCGCGCGAGCCTCCGAGAAGAACGACTGGGAGGAGAAAGGGCCGGCGTCCACCGCGGCTCGTCCGTTCCACGCCTCGACGACGCCGCCCGGGAGCGTGGTCACCGCCGAGGACATCGAGATCGCCTGGCGAGAGCGCCGCGACCGCGCGGGCGCCGCCGAGCGACACATTCGCGAGCTCACCATCCGGGGCGAGGTCTCCCTCGACACCGAGGGCTCGCGCGTCGGCGTCGTCAACGGCCTATCCGTGTATTCTGCAGGTGACGTCGAGTTCGGCCAGCCGATGCGGATCACAGCGGTGGTCTCGCTCGGTCGCGAAGGGCTCGTCGACGTCGAGCACGAGGCTCAGCTCGGCGGCGCCATCCACACCAAGGGTGTCGCCATCATTCGCGGGTATCTCTCGCGGATCTTCGGGCAGGAGCGCCCGCTCAGCATCAAGGCGCAGATCGCCTTCGAGCAGAGCTACGGCGAGATCGACGGTGACAGCGCGTCATCGAGCGAGCTCTTCGGCGTCCTCTCCGCGCTCTCCGACGTCGCCATCGACCAGGCCACGGCCGTCACCGGCAGCGTCAATCAGCTCGGCGAGATCCAGGCGATCGGCGGTGTCTGCGCGAAGATCGAGGGCTTCTTCGACCTCTGCCGCGCGCGCGGGCTGTCCGGAAAGCAGGGCGTCATGCTCCCGCGCTCGAACCTCGAGCACCTCGTCCTCCGCGAGGACGTGGCCCGTGCGATCGCCGAGGGCAAGTTCCACCTCTACGCCGTGGCGACCGTCGCCCAGGGCATCGAGGTCCTCACTGGCGTTCCCGCCGGCGAGCGCGATGCTTCGGGTCGCTTCCCTGCCTCGAGCGTCTTCGGGCGCGTCGAGCGGCGCGTGATCGAGATCGCCGAGCGCCTGCGCGAAGCCGAGGCGCATCACGCGGGTCCCCCTGCCAACGAGTCCATGGACGACGTCAGCCACACCGATCTGAGCGATGCCGGGGACTACCGACCTCGCTGACGGCGCTCGCAGCGCGCTCGATTCGGTAGGGCAGCTCCTTCGACCCGAGCTTGCCGAGCTCGTGGCGTACGTGCCGCACGATCCGCCCGGTATCGAGGTGCGGCTCGACGCGAACGAGGCTCCCCCGTGCTCGCTCGTCGTTCGGGAGGTCGTCGCTCGAGCGGTCGCCGGGGTTGCGCTCGAGCGCTACCCCGATCCTCGGGCGCTTCGCCTGAAGGAGGCGATCGCGCGACGGACGGGGGCGAAGGTCGCCGATCTCCTCGTCGGGACCGGCTCGGACGAGGTCATCGCGCTCGTCGCCAACGCGCTGGCATGGCCGCGGCGGCGGAACACGCAGGGCGTGATCCTGACGCCGACGCCGACGTTCGTGATGTACCGCATCACCGCCCGCGCGCATGGGCTCAAGCCCGTCGAGGTTCCGCTCGATGCGACGTGGGACCTCGACGTCGCGATGACCAAGAAGGCGATCGCGATGATGCAGCCGAGCGTCGTCTTCGTGGCGAGCCCGAACAACCCGACGGGGAATCGGATGAGCCTGGACCGGCTGGAGGAGATCGTGAAGGCCGCGGGGAGCGGGAACGGATCGGGCACGGGCACGGGCGAGAGCGAGAGGGCCAGCTCGGCCATGGCGGCGATGCTGCTCAGCGCGACGGGGACCGCAGGTGGCGAGGGCGGGGCGTTCGTGATCGTGGATGAGGCGTATGTGGACTACTCGGGGCCCGGGGCGTCCGTTCGGGGGTGGCGCGAGCGGTACCCGCACCTCGGGATCTTGCGCACGGTGAGCAAGGTCGGGCTCGCCGCGCTGCGCGTCGGGTGGCTCGAGGCCGACGCCGGTTTGATCGGGGAGATCGACAAGACGCGGCAGCCGTTCAACGTCAGCGCCACCAGCCAGGTCGCCGCCGCCGCTGTGCTCGAGGAGGCATGGGACGACGTCCAGGCCGGCGTCGCACGCGTCGTCGCCGCGCGCGAGGCGCTCGCGTCGGAGATCGGGAGGCTCGAGGGCTTCAGCGTGACACCGAGCTCCGCGAACTTCCTCTGGGTGAAGACACCCGTCCCGTCGGAGAAGGTGTTCGACCATCTAGCGCGCGACGGCATCCTCGTTCGGAGCTTCCACAAGGTCGGCGGGCGCCTCGGATCGCAGCTGCGTATCACCGTCGGTGAGGATGCGCAGAACGAGCGCCTCCTCGAGTCGCTCGCAAAGGTTCGGCCGGAGACGTGATCTCGATGCGCGCTCGATTTTCCAGATTCGCCGTGCTCGTCGCCTTTGCCGCGCTCGGCTCAGGGGTCGTCGCTTGCGGCGCGGAGGCTCGCGTCGTGCGTGTCTACGACGGGCGCATCGTCGAAGGCCGCTACGTGTCGTCCGAGGCCTACGCAGCGTTCTTGCGCGGCGTTCTCGCGGAGGAGAGCGGGGATCTCAAGGCGGCCGTCGCGGCCTACGCCGTGGCGGTCGACGAGGACGAGGACGACCCGGAGATCATGGGGCGCATCGGCGAGGCGCGCTGCAAGCTCGACCCCAAAGACGGTCTCGCCGACCGCGCCTTCGACGTCGCGCTCAAGCGTGACCCGGCGTCGGCGAGCGCGCTCGCCGCGAAGGGACGATGCGCGCTCGCGCGCGGGCGCACGGACGTTGCTCTCGAGCTCGCGCGGCGTGCCTCTGCGCAGGACCC
>JANXVA010000720.1 GCA_025351875.1 Myxococcales bacterium
GTCCGCGATGCCGATGCGTAGGCTCGTGCGTCCGCCTCCGTCGCCGCCGTTCACGGTCCTTGCAGTGGATGTCGAGGAGGACGTCCACGAAGCGCTGCGATCGATCATCCGCTGCGACGCTCGGCACGTCATGCGGAGCGATGTGCCGGAGACCGCGGAGCTCGCGTTCGCGAGCCCGTTCCACGTCGTCGTGTGCAGCGCGCGCGCCGCGCTCTCGAGTGACGGCTTCCTCACGAGGGTTGCCCGTGAGGACAAGGCCGGGGCAGCGCGCATCATCGTCCTCGCGGCTGCCCGGGACGTTCCGTGGATGAAGCGCACTCTCCAGTTCAGCGGTACACCGTGCCGGGTGCTGGCGCTGCCGATCGACGAGGTGCTCCTGAGGCGCGAGGCGCTCAAGGACGTTCCCGGCCTCGTGACCAGAGCCGCGGTGGCGGAGGTGGCCGGCATGAAAGGCGAGCACATCCACCTTCCGACTTTCCGGCGGCTGCGGGTGCTCGTCATCGATGAGGATGCGACGACGCACATCCTGCATGCGGCGGCCGCCGAGCGAGCGGGCCACGACACCGTGCTTGCGACCACCTCCGTCGAGGCGTTCGAGCACCTCGTCGCCGGCAAGTTCGACCTCGTCCTTTGTAGCGCCAGCTTGCGTGCCGACAGCGGAGAGCCGTTCTACCGAACCGTGTGGCGCTTGAAGCCGGAGCTCAAGACGCGCTGCGTGCTCGTGGCGGCGGACGACGTGGTCCCAGCCTCTTCATCGCCGGCCTCCGGTCCGCGAAGCCTGCGCGTCGTTGCGCGACCGCTCACGCGCGAGGCGATCGCTCGCGTGGTCCACACCTTCACCGACCGCTGATCGCGAGCGCCGAGCGGGCCGTTCAGCCCGGCGGATCGTGGGAGGCCGCGTCAATGCTCTCATCGTCGGGCGTCTGAGCTGGAAAACGAGAAAGCCCCTGAGCGGCGGACCGTCCAGGGCTTCGTCAAGGACCTCAACAACCGAAGTCGTAGAGATCGTCAGTTGCGCGGGGGCGCTACGCGCGCTGGAACACGCGATATCGCACGCGTTCGAGGTCGGGCTGGTCTCGCATGGACCGCTGTCGTGTCGAGCTCGGTGGTAGATTGTCGATCATGCCTCGTGAGACCGCCGCCGACCGCTTGCGCCTCGCCATGGCGATGCAGCGCGAAGGGGTCGTGATGATGCGGAGAAACCTTCGTCGTAAGCACCCTTCCCTCTCCGAAGCCGAGCTCGACGTGCTGTTCGACACGTGGCTCTTGTCGCGAGAGCCCGATGCACCTGGACGCCCTGTCCCATGGCCAAGAAGAACGCGACGCGCGCTCCCGACCCGGTGACCGAGGCGGCCACGCGGGCATCGGCCGAGCTCACGGAGCTCGGCGCCCGCTTCGCGCTGGTGGGTGGCCTTGCCGTGTCGGTGTGGGGTGAGCCACGCTACACCCGAGACGTCGATCTGGCCGTCGCCGTCGAGCGCGACGACGAGGCAGAGCAATTGGTGTACGAGCTCGGGGCTCGGGGCTACGAGGTCGTCACCATCATCGAGCAGACGAAGCCGAAGCGACTCGCGACGGCGAGGTTGCGCCGCGCCGAGGATCGCGCGGTGTTCATCGACCTCCTGTTCGCTTCCTCGGGCATCGAGCGCGAGCTGGCGGCGGCGGCCGTGCGCATCGACGACGTTCCGGTGGGCCGCGTCGGTCATCTTCTCGCGCTCAAGGTGCTCTCCGAATCGGAGAGACGTCTACAAGATCGAATCGACATCCAAGAGCTCGCGAAGGTCGCGACCGAGGAAGATTGGCGCACTGCCGAAGCGATGGTGCGGCTCATCAAAGAGCGCGGCTTCCACCGAGGTCGCGCGCTCGTGACGCGCCTTCGTCGGTGGCGACACCGCGCTCGGCCCTGATAACAATACGTGCCCGGGCGCGAGCGGCTCCTCGGGGCGGTCGTCGAAGACTTCGCATTCCGGATGAACCGTTCACGAGCTCCTCGTGGCCCGAAGAATGGCCCGAAACGAAAACAACTGACGTTGAAGATCCCGATCCCGGAGACCGCAGCGCGCGTGCGCGTGGTGCTGACACGTGGGGCACAATCGAAGCCGTCCACGCAGAGGGCCTGACGCGGCATGTCGGCGTCTCGAACTTCTCCGCGAAGAAGGCCAAGGAGCTCCTCTCGCACGCCAAGGTCAAGCCGGAGGTCAATCAGATCGAGCTGCACCTGTTCCTCCAGCAGAAGGCGCTCCTCGACTACTGCGCGACGCAGCGCATTCACGTCACCGGCTACTCGCCGCTCGGTTCAGGCGATACCTGGCAGGCACGCTCGTTCGTCGACTCGTTCGCTGATTGACTCAGGCCAACTCCCACGCAGGTTGCGGCTTGAACTGCTTCTCCAGGAAATCGATCAGCGTGCGAACGCGGAGGGGCCGTGTCCGGTTGGGCAGCCAGACGAGATAAATTCCGATGTCGGGCAGCACCGGAAGCTCCGGGAAGAGCCGGACGAGGCGACCCAGCCGGAGATCCGCGGCGGCGACGTAGAGCGGCAGGACGCCTAGACCGAGCCCGGACAGGACGGCAGCGTGCGCGGCGTCCATGTCGTCGGTCTCGAATCGCGGCTTGACGCGAACGGCGTGGGGCTGGCCGTCACGACGAAAGGTCCACCGCCCCTTCGGAGCGAGCGGCGGGAAAACCACTGCATCGTGCGTAGCCACATCGTCAAGCGAACGCGGCACGCCGTTCCGCGTCAGATACGCCGGCGTGGCACAGAGCACCTTGCGATTCACGGCGAGCTTGCGCGCGACGAGGTTCGGGTCCGGCGCGAGCGACATACGGATGCCGACATCGAAGCCCGTCTCGCCCAGATCGACGATTCGATTGCTGCACGACAGCTTGATGAGGATCTCGGGGTGCTTCGTCTGGAAGTCTCCGAGCGGCAGCATGAGGTGTCGCAAGGCGAACGCCTGCACGCACGTAACGCGTACGACGCCGGCGAGCTCGGACTGCGACTGCGTGAGCCGCCGCTCGGCGTACTCGGCCTCCTGCACCACGCGCCGGCAGTGCTCGAGATAGAGCGCGCCGGCATCGGTGAGACTGAGCCTACGCGTCGTGCGATTCAGCAGCTTCACCGAGAGCGACCGTTCCAGCGCGCTCACCTGCCTGCTCACCAACGACTTCGATAGCCCCAGCTTCTGCGCAGCGGCCGAGAACGTCTTCGACTCCACGACCTGCGCGAACACGGCCATGTCGGCGAGCCGCTGCCGCATTAGTATCGTCATGGCAACAATGGGTTGAATGAGAGCCCATTTATCCCACCGGCACAACCGATTACCGTGAAGCGAATGAACGCAACGACGAAGCCCGTATTCATCGGTGGCACACTCGACGAGCATCTGTTGTTCGTCGTTGCGCTGTGTCGCTTCCAGCACCACACCGTGCCGCTCGCCCTCGTGCACTACCTCACATGGTCGGTCGTGGGGATCGCGCTGCACGTCCTCGCGTTCACCCTCGGTGGCTCGGTCGGGCCGATCGTCCTCGCCCTCACTCTCACCGCGTGGGCCATTCGACTCGACGTTCGGGTCGGCCTGCTCTTCGGCCTGATGCAGATTGCGTATGCGTGGACGACACTCGCTGTCCTGCGCGCACTGATTCCGTCGTCGTCGGCCATAGCCGCCGGACTCGTGTTCGTGGCGGTCGTCGCCGCCATCGCGACCGAGGTCGCGAGCCATCACGTCCTCCAGGGCTACGGCCCACGTCCGCCGGCTCGCGCGGTAGCGGGGCTTCCTCGTCTTCACAAGGCCGTATTCGCGCCCTACTTCGTCGTGACGTTCGGCATTTTTTTCCTCACGCTCGATCTCGCCATGCGCTTCGTCGGTCATCGCCGCGCCCTGCACGTTGGCGCGAGCGCGATTGCGGCCGGGTGGCACCAGGACGTGGTGTGCTCAACCGTTGCGGTGGGGCAGGCGTCGCGCGAGCTGCGTTTGCATCGCCGCGCGATCACCGAGCTCTCGGTCTTTGACGGCGTGTAGGACGCTCATCCGCTATCGAACGCCGGAGGACGGAGCGTTCGCCGCCGCGCATGCGAGAAAAAAAGCGGGTCGCGCGCTTGATGCGGACGAAGCGCATCGTGGCCCGCCCGAAACGCCGCTACCGACGCACGACCGAGTCGAAGACGGCTTCTCCAATCTCGAACGGCTCCACTCGCATCTCGACTACGTCAGTCCGATCGAATTTGAATTGAAGGAACAAAGGCCCGCGATTGCGCGCATAGTCAGACAGTCCACGAGAACGGGGAGAATCACACCGTCCGGGACCTGGCGGCGCAAGCCTTGACCGAGCGTGGCGCGCCATCAAGAACATCAAGGACCGCATCGCGGCGCACAATGAGGACAAGGACGACGAGCAGGATGCGCCGACGGATTCCGTCGCCAACCCTACGCCTTTTCGTGCTTGCGTCGCTCTGCTTCTCTGGCGCCTGCAGGCAGAGACGCACGATGGACGCATCCTACGACGCCGGCCCTGATGCGATGACACGGTCGGCGCCTCTGTTCACTCCCGACGCGACGGCAGATGAGCCGTTTCCGACCGACAGCGTCGTGGACTTCGGGGACGGCTCGACGACCGTTCATTGGAGCCTCGAAAAGCAAACGCTGACGGTCGAGTCCCTGCCACCGATCGACTTGACGGACGCGATGGGCCGGGGACCGCTGACGTGCCTCCACGTGACCGGGATCGCCGGCGCGCACGACGAGAAGCCACCCGTACTGGTCGTCGTGAGCCTCCACCAGGGCGAAGCGTGCGGGACGATGCTGGGGAGGTCGAGCGTGTACCGCTTCGACGGACATTCGTGGACCCATCCCGTCGACACCATGGCGTGCGAGCTTCGTCTGCGCGAGGACGGTCACGAGATCGTGGAGTGGAAGCTCGTGAGCGCCGAGGAGGCCTACAACAGCGCGAAGTGGTCGCGCTCGCCGCGCGCGAAATTCCCGCCGGCACCGCCCGTCCCGCGCGCCACCGACGATCGGCCGTTCGGCTTCACGGTGCGATGAGGCTGAGGCGTCCCGTGGCTCGACGTGCCGCTCGAGGTCCGACAGCACGGGTCGATGAAGTATCCGGGGCCACTCCTCGTTCGATTGAAGCTGACGACGGCTGGCGCGATCAGACGCGATCGTGCGAGGCGCGGGGATCTTATCTGGCGGGCGACGCGCGAAAGCGGCCGTGACCCTCGCAACGCGCGCTGTCTACCGCACAAAGGACGAGCCGCAGAACCGAGTGCTTCGATAAAGACCGTGGCTACCCCACGACCTCCTCGATCGCCGCTGCGATCGCATCCTGGTTCTTACCGGCAAAGAAATGCCACGTCCGGCCTGCGGCCCAGCGGCCGGCCGACGGATCGAGCGCGAAGACGCTCCTGATGGCTACGCCATGCCTGTCCAGATCGTCCACGCACGCCTCGAGAGCGCGGAGCGGCGGAACCGCAGCGTCGGTCATGACGAGCACTACATCGAGACCGAGCGGGTTCCACCGCGACGAGCCGAGGAACGCCCCGGCTTCGTGTCGCATGCGCGCGATGTAGTCCTCCAGGGCAACGACGCCTGGGTCTGCGAGCACGACACCGCGGTTCGCGCTCCACGTCTTGCGGTGGAACAGCTTCTTCACGCCGCGCGTCGTGAGCTCATCGCTCGGCGCGACCGTCTTGAAGCCGTGCGGTGCGAGCTTCGCCTCGAGCACGTGCATCAGCGGCGAGCGGCCTTCGCGATACATGTTACCTGCCCTCCGGTTCGCGCGCGTTTTGGCGCTGGTTCAGTCGAGTAGCAGAAAGCGGCGGCGTCGACGCGGGGATGTGTTGCCGCTCACATCGGGTCGGAGAGACAGGATCGACGACGCGCGGGAAATTCCGCATCCGCTCGCAGAGGTAGAAGCGAAGTGGCCCAGTCGAACTCCCGCCTCGTCGACCCACCGAACGCGCCAACTCTCTCCGCGCTTGAGGCTTGATGGGCTTGCCCACGTGTGCTCCTTGCTCCGCGCAAGGGCGGTTGTCTTCTGCGGCTCCCACGCGATCTCTTGCAGGACCGCTTGGTCGAACCGTGCGTGACCCAAGAATGGCCGAGAAACGTCCGCGACGGAGCGCGCTGAATACCGCCAAACGCGAATCGACGAAGCCGCCGAACCGGGAGCTCGCGCTGACGCCGGCCGCGCGCACCCGAACCAGCACCTCCTCGGCCTTCGCCACGGGCTTCAGCACCCTGCGAACCGTCATGACCTCCGGTGCTCCGTACTCGTCATAAACGCATGCTTGCAAGGGGACCATCCTCTCGGACGCGCGGGGAAGCCCAGCTGCGTCGGTGTATTGAATGATGTAGCTCCTGCGAGCGCCCGCCGGAATTGACCGTCCGGGTTGAGAATCTATACATATATGCATGGATTGGCGTTCCGTGAGATTCGACTGGAACCGCGCGCGGGCGTTCCTCGTCACCGCCGAGGAGGGCTCACTGTCCGCCGCCGCTCGCGCGCTGGGGATGACCCAGCCGACGCTGGGCCGCCAGGTCACCGCGCTCGAAGAGGAGCTCGGCGTCCTGCTCTTCG
>JANXVA010000771.1 GCA_025351875.1 Myxococcales bacterium
CCGTCGCCAACAAGATTGCGCTCGGACAGATCGAGGCGGGCATCGGCGGCGGCTCCGATACGACCTCCGATGTGCCCATCGTGTATGCGCGAAAGCTGCGCTCGCGAATCCTCGAAGCCGCGCGTGGCAGGGGTTTTGGCGACAAGTTGCGCGCCTTTCGTGGCTTCCGCCTTGGCGAACTCAAACCGGAATTTCCCGGCGTCGCCGAGCCGCGCACTGGCAAGTCGATGGGCGATCACTGCGAGATGATGGCGAAGGAATGGCATATCCCGCGCGAGTCGCAGGACGAACTCGCGCTTGCATCGCACAAGAAGGCCTCGGCCGCGCAGCTCGCCGGTCACTTCGAGGACGAGATCGTCACCGTCAACGGCATCAAGTTCGACGAGAAGGGCGAGCGGCAGCTCTTCGAGTTCCGCAAGGACGAGCTCATTCGCCCCGACACCACCGCCGAGGGCCTCGCGTCGCTGAAGCCCGCGTTCTCGACCAAGGGCTCGGTCACCGCCGGCAACAGCTCGCCGCTCTCGGACGGCGCCGCCGCCGCGCTCGTGATGAGCGGGGAGAAGGCGAAGTCGCTCGGCCTCAAGGGCCTCGGGTACCTCCGCGCGTACGTGACGGTCGGCGTCGATCCGGCGCTCATGGGCATCGGCCCGCTCCCGGCGATCCAGAAGCTCCTCGCGAAGACCGGCCTCAAGATCTCGGACATCGATCTCTTCGAGGTCAACGAGGCGTTCGCTTGCCAGGCGTTCTATTGCACGCGCGAGCTCGGCATCCCGGCCGATCGGCTCAACGTGAACGGCGGCGCGATCGCGCTCGGTCACCCGCTCGGCTGCACCGGCGCGAAGCTCACCGCGCAGCTCCTTCATGAGCTCGGTCGCCGCGGCGGAAAGTACGGCATCGTCTCGATGTGCATCGGCGGCGGCATGGGCGCGGCGGGCCTCTTCGAGCGGATCGCCTAGCGAGGTCGCGTCTTACGGACGCGCACGGGCTACGCTGAACATCCACGGATGAGGCCGCTCGATGTCGGGGTGATCGGAGGAGGAACGGCCGGAAGCGCGGCCGCGATCTTCCTCGCGCGCGCGGGCCACCGCGTGACGCTTTACGAGCGAGTGGCGAAGCCCACCGCGGTCGGCGCCGGCATCACGATCCAGCCGACCGGCCTGCACGTGCTCTGCAGGCTTGGGCTCTATCCGTACGTCGTCGGACGCGGCGCGCGCATCGATCGGCTGTTTTGCGAGTCCGCCGCACGCCGCACGATCTTCGACCTGAGCTACGCGACCGTCGGCGACGATCTGTTTGGGCTCGGCCTTCACCGAGGTGTCTTGTTCGAGGCGCTGCTCGCGGCGGTCGCGCGCGAGAGCATCACGGTGAAGACTGGCATCGAGATCGTCGATCTCGCTCGCGCACCTGGCGCTGGGCGCTCGAGCTGGTTCGTCGACAAGCATGGCGAGCGACACGGGCCCCACGAACTCGTCGTCGTCGCCGACGGCGCGCGCTCCCAGCTCCGCGACGACACCGGGACCAGCAAGAGCGTGACTCCCTATCCGTGGGGCGCTCTCTGGTTCGTCGGCAAGGATTCGCGCGAGCACGCGGGCGCGGAGGCCCACGAGCTCCGTCAAGTGGTCGACGGCAACCAGCGCTTCCTCGGCATGCTCCCCACCGGACGCGGCCCCGGGCACATGCCCGGTCCCGACCTCGTCAGCCTCTTCTGGAGCATCCGTTGCGATCGCGTCGACGAATGGCGCGCGCGTGGGCTGACCGCGTGGAAGGACGAGCTCGCCGCGCTCGTCCCCGAGTCGGTGCCCGTTCTCGATCAGATCGAGAGCGCCGATCAGGTGCTCTTCGCGCGGTACCACGACGTCGTGATGCACCGCTGGAGCACGCGGAACGTCGTCTACCTGGGCGATGCGGCCCACGCCACGAGCCCGCAGCTCGGGCAGGGCTGCAACCTCGCGCTTTGGGACGCGATGGTCCTCGCGGATGTGCTCGCCGAAGAGGACAAGGATCTCTCCGTCGCGCTCGACCGCTACTCACGCACGCGCGCCGAGCACCTGGCGTTCTACCAGTTCTCGACGCGCATGTTGACGCCGTTTTTTCAGGGCGACGAGGCGTGGCTCGGCTCCCTGCGCGACCTCACGATGCCGCTCATGGTGAAGTTTCCGATCACGAACCGCATCATGACGCTCGCGATGCTCGGCGTCATCGACGGCTTCGGCGGTCGGATGCTGCAGCTGCGGCTCCCGCGCAAGGAGCCTTCCGCGGAAGTCGCCCCTTGACGACCTTCACTGGCTGTCCCAGCTGACCCACTTGCCGGTGGTCGCCCACTTGTCGTTCGCGTCCTTGAAGGCGCCGATATAGGTCGCCGTCGCGTCGAAAAAGCCGTCGTTCGGCGGCGCGATGGCGCCCGTCGTCAGCGAGCTCGTCGGGCCGAAGGCCGGCGTCTTCGCGTTGAAGCAGTCGACGCCCGCGGGATCTGCGAAGAGGTTGGCATTGATTGCATTATGCACCCATGCGACCTCGTCGAAGCCGTTGTCGTTGTTCTTGTCGGGAGCGGCAGCGCCGGTCTCGGCGTAGCTGACGTTCTCGAGCACGCCTGCGTTCATCACCGAGCCGAAGACGGAGGCCTTGAACGTGAGCGCCGGCTCGCCCGAGCCGGGTCCCGTCACGGCGATCGCCGTCGACGGATCGCGCACGTCGAGGTTCGCCTCGAAACCCTGGAAGAGGACGTTGTTGTAGCTCCCGCGCGCGTTGCGCCGGATGAGCGCACCGAATTGCGCGCCGGTCGGGTCGGCGTGCTTGCCGCACATCGTCGCGTTGAAGACGGTCGGGTTCGTGAGCGGGAGGTTCGCCGAGCCCTGCGCGTCGTTGTCGCTCTCGAAGCCGTTGTCCTCGCCGGCGTGGGCGGGATCCTGCTGGAGGACGAGGAACTGGAGACGGCCCGAGTAGCCGTTGTCCGTGTCGAAGCCGTCGTCCTGGTTGTACTGGCAGATGAGGTGGTGAGCATCGACGGTGCCGCCGAAGAATTCGAAGCAGTCGTCGAGCGCCATGCGCACCTGGATGTGGTCGACCTTCGTGCCGCGGCCGACGCCGCCGAACGTGAGGCCGTTGACCTCGTTGTCGGGGCTGAGCACCACGCCCGCGTACTCGACGCGGATGTAACGGAGCACGCCGCTGTCGTCGTTCGGATCGGTGCCGCCGTACTGCGTTCCGGTGACGGTGGTGAGGATGCCCTCGATGTTGCCCTTGCCGCCCGGGTAGTTCACGGGCGCGTTGCCGAGGATGACGATGCCGCCCCAGTCACCGGCGCGTCGCACGCCGGGTGCCGCCTGGCTCGTGAAGACGATCGGTTCGTCGGCCGTGCCTTCCGCGATGATCTTCGCGCCGGCCTCCACGAGGAGGATGGCCTTCGACGCGCTGTCGCCCTTGATGGTGGTGCCCTTCTCGATGGTGAGGGTGGCGCCCGCCTTCACGCGGACGAGGCCCTTCATCAGGTAGTCCTTCGCCGCCGAGAGCGTCTTGGCTCCCGTCACGTCACCGGTGAAGTCCTCGGTCGGCTTCGTGGTGGTGCCGCTCGTCCCGCTGGTGCCGCCGGTGCCGCTGGTTCCGCTCGTGCCGCTGGTTCCGCTCGTGCCACTGGTTCCACTGGTTCCACTGGTACCGCTCGTTCCACCGGTACCGCTCGACGTTCCGCCGAGGTTTCCGTCGTCGCTACACGCGGTCGCTCCGAGCGCCGAGGCGCCGAGCACGAGCGTGAGGAAAACCAGACCGTTGACTCTCGACATGAGAAGCTCCTTGAGGGGCGCAGGCGCATCGCCCGCGCGCAGAAGCTTTCTCGCAGGTCGGTGTGAAGGACTCGCGGCAACCCGGGAAGGATTGCGCGGCACGCGCGCAACGACCGTGTGACGTCCGCTCAGGGCGGCGATGTCACTTCAGCTTCATGCACAGCGGGTTCTTCTGAGGCTGCGCGCCGTGCTTCAGCGGCATCGCGAGAGCGCCTGTCGGCTCCGTGACGTCGCACGGATCCTTCGCGGGCGCCGCTGCCGCAGGCGCCGGACCGTCGTGCTTCAGCGGCATCGCTAGCGGATTGCTGGGCGCCTCGTTGGCTCCCGGCGCAGCAGGTGTCGGCGACGAGGGGAGCGATGCCGATGCGGCCGCTGCTTGCTCGGGCGCCGCCTTGATCGAGCGGTCGTCCTCGCGACGGCTGCATCCGGCGATGACGACGACGAACATCACGCTCACTGCCGAACGCCATGTGCCCATGGGCCGAGCGTATCAGTTGGTGTACGTGGCGCTCAGCCAGAACGTTTGCCCCGAGAGGTAGCGATTGGCGAGAAACGAATCGCCCTCGCCCTGCGTGAATCGAACGGGCGCGTTCAGCACGTTTTCCAGCGTCGCTTTCAGATCGAGGTGCTCGCCGATGCCCTGCGCGGCGCTGAGGTCGACGAGGTGGCGAGGCTGCTCGTACATGTCGGGTATCCCGTTGAGCCCGACCTGCGAGATCCGCGCACCGAAGACGTTGTAGAGAGCGCGAACGCGGGTCTTGGTGCTCTCGTGGTTCCAGTCGATCGCCATGTTCACCACGAACGGCGACTGACCTGCGAGCGGCCGGCTGCTCGACGTCTGGATGCCCGTCTGCGCGGTGTCGAGATCGACGCGCGAGTGCACGATGGTCACGTTCCCGAGGAGCGTGAACTCCTTCAGCACCGGCGTGAGGAGGTCGAGCGATTTTCGCGCCTCGAGCTCGACCCCGGTGTTGACGGCGCCCTTCGCGTTCTGGAACGACACGACGCCGCGGCTGGTGGGGATGATGATCGGCTCGATCGGCTTCGTGAAACGCTTGTGAAACAGGCTCACCGCGAGCACCTCGCCGATGCGCGGGAAGATCTCGAAACGCGCGTCGAGGTTCAGCACGTTCGTGCGATCGAGGTCGGGGTTGCCGAGGATTTCGCGCGCGCCGAAGAAGTCGCTGAAGACGAACGGCGCGAGCTCGCGAAGCTGCGGCCGCGCGACGGTGCGCGTCGCCGATAGGCGCAGGTTCGTCTCGCTGGTGAGCTTGTAGATGAGGTTCGCGGAGGGAAGGAGGTCCGTGCGGTTCAGGCTCGACTCGACGCGGCCGGCGTCAGGCGAGAACGGATCGAACGACTGGATCCGCTGGCGTGAGACCTCGACGCGCTCGCCGACCACGAAGCGGAGTCGCGAGGTGATCCCCACGTCGGTCATCAGGTACGCGGCGTAGACGTTGTACTGCGCGGCGTACGCGTCGGTCGGGCGCGTCCATTCGTCGAGCTCGATGGCCTTGCCGACGTTGCCGTCGCTGAAGAGCTGGTCCGGCGCGGCGCGGAAGAGCGCGGGGTCGGCGCCGGGCACCTGGAGGAACCGGAAGCGCCGCGCGTTGAAGCTACGGCCACGCAACGTGACCATGCCGCCGGCCTTCACCTTGGTGGCATGCTCCCCTCTGGAGAGGGGCTGCATCCAGTCGAGGCTGCCCGAGCGCGTCGTCTCGCCCTGCGCGGCATAGAAGTGCTGCCCGCTCTGCGTGCTCTCGCGGTACGCAAAACCCTGGTCTGCATCGCCGACGTACACGGTCTCCCGGAGGTTCGGATCGCTGAGCTGCGCGCGCGACCAGAGCGCCGTCCACGTGAGCTCGGCGGCCTCCAGCTTGCGAAAACGGTGCTCGCCGCGGAGCTGTCCGTAGACGAGGTTGCGGTTCACGAAGCGGAGCCGCTCGTCGCGAATCACGTTCGCCTGCTCGTCGTTGTAGCCGGTGAAGAGGCGACCCTCCTTCTCGGAGTTGCGGCTGTAGAGGCCGGTGAGCGAGACCTTGTGATCATTGTCGAACGCGTACGTGACGGTGCCGAGACCGCTCCACGTCACCGTGTCGGTCCCCGTCTCGCCGCGATAGTCGTTCAGCTGCGTGAGCGAGCCCGGCTTGTTCGGGTCGAGACCGTACGTGCGGATGATCTCGTTGCTCCGGCTCTGGAAGCGCCGCGAGTACGTGAACCCGCCCATGTAGCCGAACACGCGCTCCTTGCCGAGCTTGAACGAGTCGCCGATCACCCCGCTGAGGTTGCCGTTCGGCAGGTTGAGCGTGCGATCGGTCTCCATCGGCGTGTTCATCGCGCGCCCCACGTCGGAAAGGCTCGTGTTGAGCGTGCCGTCCGAGTTGAGGCGCGTGACGCGGCTCGCGGGAACCTGAGGCGGAAGCTTGCGCCCGCCGTCGTCGATGCCGAGCCAGTCGAGACCGCCGCCAGGATACGAAAGGCGCTTCTTGAAGGTCGATTCGCTGTTCGCCCCGACGCCGAGCGTGGTCTGGAAGAGGAACTTGTTCGGCAGATCGCGGGTGTGGATGTCGAGAGAGCCACCCGCAAAATCGCCGGGCATGTCCGGCGTGAAGGTCTTCGAGACCGTGAGGTCGCTCAGGACGAGCGCGGGAAACATGTCGAGCGGCACCGCCTGGCGATCGGGCTCCGGGCTCGGCAGCGGCGAGCCGTTGAGCATCGTGTTCGTGTAGCGATCGCCGAGGCCGCGGATGAAGATGTAGCGACCGTCGACGATGGTGGTGCCAACCACGCGCTTGACGGCATCGGCGGCGTTGCGATCCGGGGTCTTGGCGATGTCCTGCGCGCCGACCGAGTCCGAGGCCTGCGCGGCGTTCTTGCGGAGAAAGAGCTGCGTGGCGGCGCTCGCGCGCTCGACCTCCGCCTCGACCGCGGTGACCTCCTCGACGGCCGACACGTCAGGATCGAGGATGACGTCGACCCGCGAGACTCGGCCCGGAACGACGCGCACGTTCTTCACGCGCGCGGGACGATGCAGGTCGTATTGCACGCGCAGCTGGTACGTGCCGGGCGCGAGCTCGATGCGGTAGCGCCCCTCGACGTCGGTCGCTGCGTAGTCCTTGCGGTCGACCACGGTCACGAGCGCCTCGAGGAGTGTCTCGCCCTCTCGACTCTTGACGACGCCCCAGACGGCACCCTTTCCGCGCGGCGGAGGACGCGTCGGATCGGGCGTCTCCTCGGCGGGCGCCTCCGTGACGGCGTCGGTCTCGGGGACGCCGTCAGGAAGCGGCGCGGGCTCCTGTGCGCGGGCGGAGCTCGCGCAGGCGAGCACGCTGGCGAGCAGCGTAATCGTGGAAAGTACACGCATTGGAGGTGGTGCCCTAGCGGACGACCTTGTTCGTGAGGATCGCGATCGTCTTCGCGCCGCCCTGGCGCGCGAGGTCCATGACCTCGACCGTGATCGCGTAGGGCGCGTCGTCGGCGGCGTCGAAGTAGACGACCTTGTCGGTCCGCGCCGCCATCACGCGCGCGATCTTGTCCCTGAGGTCGGTCTTCGCGAGATCGGCTCCGTTGATGGCGAGCGCGCCATCCTTCTTCACCGTGAGCACGACGCTCTTGTTCTCGCTCGGCGGCTCGGCCGCGCTCTGCTGCTGCTGCGGGAGTTGCAGCCAGAACTGCTTTGCGAGGAGCGGCGTGACGACCATGAAGATGATGAGCAGCACGAGCACGACGTCGACCAGCGGCGTCACGTTCATTTGCGGCGATGCGCGGTTCTTCTTCCCATGCGTACCGACGGACATCCCCATGGCTAGTTGGCTTCCTCGGGCGCTTCTTTGCCCGTGCCACGCTTCTCGACCTGCAGGGAGACACCGCTGAAGCCCGCGCCCTGCACGACCGCGAAGACGTCGCGTATCTTCTGGTAGTCGAGCAACCCGTCGCCCTTGAGGACGACGCGACGATCCGGCTCGCGCGCGTGGATATCCGCGAGCTGCGCCGGGAGCGCCTCGAGGGTCGACGGCGCCTTCTCGACGTAGACGGCACCGCTCCGACCGACCGTGACGGTCACGGGGTCGA
This sequence comes from Myxococcales bacterium, assembly GCA_025351875.1. GTDB lineage: Bacteria > Myxococcota_A > Polyangia > Polyangiales > Polyangiaceae > Labilithrix. The sequence goes on from JANXVA010000771.1 coordinate 7,851, forward strand.
GCTTTCCCTTCTGGTTCTTGTCGGGCTGCATGATGCCTGGGAGCTCCACGCGCTCGCCGTGCTCGAGCGCGGGCGCGATGACCATGAAGATGATGAGGAGGACGAGAACGACGTCGACGAGCGGCGTGACGTTGATCTCGGGCGCGGAGCGCTGCCTACGCGGCCTTTTCGAAGCGACCTGAATCGCGGCTCCCATGGGCATTCTCCAGCTCGTCGAGGAGCTCGCCGGTGCGGCGCGCGAGCTCGGTCTCGACGATGTTGATCTTGTTGTTGAGCTGATTGAAGAAGAGGACCGCCGGGATGGCGACCATCAGACCGAGTGCGGTCTCGACGAGCGCCTCCGAGATGCCCGCCGACACGGCGCCGAGGCCTCCCGACCCCGTGGTCGCGATGCCCTGGAACGCGCTGATGATGCCGACGACGGTGCCGAGCAGCCCGACGAACGGCGCGACCGAGCCGACCGATGCAAGGACGCCCATTCCGCGGCGCAGCTCCTCTCCGACCGCCTCTTTTTGCCGCTCGGCCTCGCGTCGCGCGAGCTCGACGCGCGAGAGGTTCTTCTCCTCCGTCGACGAGAGCTTTCGCAGGATGGGCGCGATGAGGCGCGCGAACGGCGAGGCTCGGTGACCGTCCGCGAGCTTGGCGGCCTCGGGATAGTCCTCGGCGCCGAGGAGCGGCACGACGGCGCCCAGGAACCTGCGCGTCTCGCCCTTGGCGCGCACGAGCGCAACCCAGCGCTCGACCACGACGGCGAGGCTCATCGTCGCCATGACGAGCAGGAGCGAGGCGATGACCTTGCTCATCAGGCCCATGCTTGCCCAGATGTGGACCGGACTGAACGACATGACGGTGCTCCTTCTCGGGGCGTGCTTTCAGGAATGCTTCAGACGGAACGGGATCCTGACCATGCGCGCCATGCGCACGGGCTTGCCCTCGAGCGTCGCGGGCTCGAAGGACCAGGTGCGAACGGCGGCGAGGACGACTTCGTCGAAGAGCGGATGGCCCTTCACGATCTTCACGTCGGCGATCCGTCCGTCCTCCTCGACGACGAACCTCACGACCACGAGGGCCTCGATGCCCTGCTTTCGCGCGTCGTCGGGATATGCCGGCATCGCCTTCGAGCGCGACACCGGCGGCGTCGAGACCTCCGCGACCTGGAGAATCGGCGGCGGCGGTGGAGGCGGAGCGGGTGGCGCCGTCGGCGCAGGCGCGATCGCGACGCCGCCGTGTCCGGTTCCGCCGGCGACACCGTTCGGATCGCCGTCGCCTGCCGGGCCCTCGGCCTTTGCGTCGCTCGGATCGCCCTCGCGCGCCGCTTCCTTCGGGAGCTCGGTCGGCGGTGCGTCGTGCTTCTGCCCGAGCGCGGGAGCCGTGTTCGTCCGTATCGCCATCTTCGGCGGGGGCGGCGGCGGGGGAGGGGGTGCGGGTGCGGCCGGGACGGGCTCGGGCGGGACGAACTTCACGTCGACCTCCTCGTCGAAGACGTGCTTCTTGATCTGACCGCCGAAGGCGATCCCGACGCCGAGCAGCGTGGCGACGAGCACCGCGGCGGCCACGTACGATCCGACGAGTCGCCTGGCGCGTCCCGCGTCGTCGTCCTCTTGCTTGGCCCAGTCATCGAGCGACACGGCCGATTTCTACACGGGCTCGTGTGGCGCGCCGGTGACGTTCGCGAGAACGTTCCGCGAGGGTCGGTGTTGCCGAGATGTTGCCGAGCGAGCACGCGTTCGTGAAGTCCGAGGCTCGCAATCGTCACCATGGGACGTGTGCTCGTGATCGACGGCGACGCCACGCGACGCGTTGCGCTCGCGACCGCGCTCGGTGGAGGTTTGCATGAGGTGGAGATCGCCGCGGCGGCGGCGACCGGCTCTTACCTCGCGCGCGCCTCGCACCCCGATCTCGTGGTCCTCGAATGGATCTTGCCGGACGCGACGGGCGCGGAGGTGTGCGGCGCGATTCGCCGCGACAGCACGGTCGCAGCCACGTTGATCCTGGTGATCGGCGCGGCGACCGACGAGCATGCGCGCGTCGCGGCGTTCGAGGCTGGCGCCGACGACTACGTCGTTCGCCCGTTCAGTACGCGCGAGCTCCTCCTTCGCGTGCGAGCGTTGCTGCGTCGCATGCAGGTGCGCATTCCCCCGGATACGATCGTGCTCGGCTCGGTGAGCATCGACCGCGGCAGGCGTCGTGTGACCGCCGATGGCGTCCGCGTTCCGCTCACGAAACGCGAGCTGGATTTGCTCCTGCGCCTCGTCGATGGTCGTGGTCGCGTGCTGGGGAGAGAGACGCTGGTCGCCGACGTCTGGCCTGATCATACGCCTTCGGAGCGGGTCGTCGACACGACGCTGAAGCGCTTGCGGAAGAAGCTCCCGACGCTGGGCCGGCGCATCCGCACCATTCGCGGCGTGGGCTACGAGCTGACCGACGACGAGCGTGGCGGCTGAGCAGATCTAGAAACCGGCGCTGTTCGGCGTGATCGGCTT